>NZ_DAMDAY010000029.1:0-36138 GCF_032093475.1 Lysinibacillus sp.
AAATTATCATTATTGCAACAGGTAATAGAGGAGAGCCTCTAGATGCATTAGAGAAAATCGTACGAAAGCACCATCGTGATATTAAAATTAAGCAAGGGGATACAGTGCTAATCACATTTACACCTTCTCCTGGCATGGAAGTACAAATGGCTAATACGATGAACTCTATGTCCAAAGCAGGCGCTGAAATTTTGACTTCTAGCAAAAATGTTCATGTATCAGGACATGGTAGTCAGGAAGATTTAAAGCTTATGCTGAATTTGATGCAGCCAAAGTATTTTGTCCCTGTACAAGGCGAGTACCGCATGCTAATTGCTCACTCGAAGTTAGCGCAACAGCTTGGTATGCAAAAATCACAAATTTTTATCGCTGATAAAGGGGATATTGTAGAGTATAAAAATAATAAAATGCGCATGAGTGGTCGTGTACAAGCTGGTAACGTCTTAATTGACGGTATTGGTGTAGGCGATGTAGGGAATATTGTTCTTCGTGATCGTAAATTATTATCACAAGATGGTATTTTCATTGTGGTTGTGACATTAAACCGCGCACAAAAGAAAATTGCCTCTGGCCCAGAGATTTTATCGCGAGGCTTTGTATATGTACGAGAATCAGAGGAATTAATGATTGAGGCATCTGACATTGCGAAAAACGTCATTGAAAAATATGTTGGTAAAGATACATTTGAATGGACGAATATTAAACAAGAAATTCGAGATACACTAAATACGTATTTATTCCAAAAAACAAAACGTCGCCCAATGATTATTCCAATTATTATGGAGTACTAATTGAACAAGCTTATCGTCAATGCTTTGAGGAAAAAGTAAAAGAAAAAGGATTTTCTCCCAATTGCGGTGGAAAATCCTTTTTTTGAAATAGTCAAGTTCTACTTGTGATGATTCGCTACATATATAAAATGGATTGCAAAAGAAGGTGAAAATAGATGGCAGTTAGTAAAAGAAAGAAAGGAACTAAAAGTAAAGCGACAACTGAAAAAAAAGACATGCATCCGCTTATGTATGAAATTTTAGGACTGCTTTTAATTGCCTTAGCAGTCATTATGATTTTTGAATTCGGTATGATTGGGCGGATTTTACAAACAATCGCCATGTTTCTTTTAGGTAATTTACATTTTGCTGTTCCATTTATGCTTATATTTGTTGCGTTGTTAATGATGATTGGTCGTAAAAAAATCGGTTTGAAGGATCGATTAATACTGGGCATGGTACTCATTATTATGAGCTTAACCATTTTTAGCCATGGCATATTATTTGAGCAATTATCGAAATCAGGTGGTCTATTATCTGATTCTGTTCTTCGTGAATCGTGGCGCATATTGATCAATACAGAAGGTATTATTCATCGTAGCAATGCTCTAGGCGGTGGGATGATTGGTGCCCTATTATTTAGCGGCCTCCACGTGTTATTTGAAGCATCAGGGGCAAAAGTCGTTGCTTGGGTTATTTTCTTTATAGGGTTAATTTTAGTCACAGGTAAGGCATTGGTACCTTATTTAGCTGAAAAAATGCCAGGTCTATTTGGCAAATGGAAAAAGAAACACCGTGATAAGAAAAAAAATACACCGAAAAAGCCTAGCAATCGTCGCTCTAGAGTAGAAAGTGGAGATGAGGTAGCAGCAGTTAATCAAATGACAGATGTGCCAGAACAAGAGGAGGAAATACCTCATGAGCCGATTATCTCTGCTTTTACGCAAAATGTCTCACAGGAAAGAGCTGTATTTGATACGCCAACGATGGTGGAAAATGAACTAGAAGAATCAACGGATGATGTCCATATTCAAGGCACTGATACTGTAGAAAATGCAGATTATCAGCTCCCATCCTATAATCTATTACAATTACCACCTCAGCATGACCAAAGCGGTGAATATTCGGTGATTCAAGCTAATGCTAAAAAGCTAGAACAAACATTACAAAGCTTTGGTGTAAAAGCAAAGGTGACACAAGTCCATTTGGGACCAGCTGTCACGAAATATGAAATTTTACCAGATATAGGTGTGAAAGTAAGCAAAATTGTCAATCTGCAAGATGATCTTGCGCTAGCACTTGCCGCTAAAGATATTCGTATGGAAGCTCCTATCCCTGGGAAATCAGCGATTGGTATTGAAGTGCCAAATAGTGAGGTAGCCATTGTGACACTTCGTGAGGTATTAGAATCTAAGGATGGTGCTAAGCCTGATGCATTGTTACAAGTAGCATTTGGTCGTGATATTACAGGACAAGCGGTTCTAGCAGAGCTCAATAAAATGCCACATTTACTTGTAGCTGGTTCAACAGGTAGCGGGAAAAGTGTCTGCATAAATGGCATAGTTGTATCCATACTAATGCGTACAAAACCACATGAAGTGAAGCTCATGATGATTGACCCAAAAATGGTGGAGTTAAATGTTTATAATGGTATTCCTCATTTATTGGCGCCTGTCGTGACAGATGCACGAAAAGCCTCGCAAGCACTAAAAAAAGTGGTATCTGAAATGGAACGCCGTTATGACTTGTTTTCTCATACAGGTACACGAAATATTGAGGGCTATAATGCTCATGTACAAAAGGTTAATGAGCAAACAGAAGAAAAGCATCCAAAGCTACCGTATATCGTTGTCATTGTGGATGAGTTAGCGGATTTGATGATGGTTGCATCAAGTGATGTAGAGGATTCAATTACACGTTTAGCGCAAATGGCACGCGCTGCAGGGATTCATTTAATAATAGCAACACAAAGACCGAGTGTAGATGTCTTAACAGGCGTCATAAAGGCAAATATACCTTCAAGAATTGCATTTGCAGTTTCTTCAGCAATTGATTCAAGAACCATTTTAGACATGGGTGGGGCTGAACGCCTACTTGGTCGTGGTGATATGCTATTTTTACCTGCCGGGGCTTCGAAACCAAAAAGGGTGCAGGGTGCTTTTTTATCAGATCAAGAGGTTGAAGCTGTTGTGAATTTTGTTATAGAACAGCAAAAGGCACAGTATCAGGAGGAGATGATTCCTACTGAAGAAGAAACCATTTTAGAGGAAACAGATGAATTATATGATGAAGCTGTCCAATTAGTTGTCAGCATGCAAACAGCATCAGTATCTATGCTTCAACGTCGCTTCCGAATTGGCTATTCAAGGGCAGCACGTATTGTCGATCAAATGGAACAACGCGGGATTGTAGGGCCTCCAGAGGGAAGTAAACCGCGTCAAGTACTTGTTCACCAGTACGATAACTAACCAAAAAATTGGACAAAAATAACTGTGTTTCACTGTATTTTTGTCCAAATATTTGCAATAAAAATGAAGAAAGAATGAATTCTATAACAGATTTTCTTTAAAACTGTTTATTTCATTCTGCAAAAATGTTATATTTATGAACGATTAGTAGGAATGTTGTACATCAGATGTCTGATCTCTGATTTTGGTGGTGATATATGTGACTATTAAAGCAGATCATCGTCATCTCTATCTTCAAGTAATCGATCGTTTAAAATCTGACATTGAGGCTGGTATTTTTAAAGAAAATGAAAAGCTTCCGTCAGAATTTGAATTATCGAAATCACTAGGAGTCAGTCGAGCAACACTTAGAGAAGCACTTCGACTGTTGGAAGAGGAAAATGTGATTGTGCGCCGACATGGGGTTGGGACTTTTGTCAATCCTAAGCCGTTGTTTACATCAGGCATCGAGCATTTATCGAGCATTTCTTCTATGATCGAGGCAGCGGGTATGGAGCCAGGTTCGCGGTTTTTAAAAGCGACTGAGCACGTACCTTCTGAGGAAGATTTAAAACGCTTCCAATGTGATGGCGAAGATAAAATACTCACGATTGAACGTGTCAGAACAGCGGATGGCGAACCAGTAGTATACTGCATAGACAGGCTACCTGCAAGCTTCCTGCCTACTGACTTTGTCGAAAAAAAAGAAGTTTCACTGTTCTCTGCTCTTGAGCAATCTGGCAAAATTCATGTAGCCTACGCTGTTACATATATTGATCCAGTAGGATATCATGAACAAGCCTCACCGATCTTAAATTGTGGACGTGAAACAGCTCTTTTAGTGTTAAAGCAGTTGCATTACGATGAGCATGATCAAGTAGTGCTCTATTCAAAAAATTATTTCCGAGCTGATAAATTCAGCTTCCATGTAGTTCGTAAACGGGTGTAGAACATTTCTAAATTTTTTCCTGCTAATTACAATACCTTTGGGGGGTTAATTAAATGAAAAAACGTAAATTTGGTTTAGTATTAACATCAGTATTAGCGGCAAGTGCTATTTTAGGTGCTTGTGGTGCGAAAGACGACGAAAAACCTGCAAAAGACAATGACAATGCTTCAGGCGGTGACAAAACTGAAGAAGCTTTCTCAGTAGCAATGGTTACTGACGTAGGTGGCGTTGATGACAAATCATTCAACCAATCTGCATGGGAAGGTGTTCAAGCTTACGGAAAAGAACATGGTCTTAAAAAAGGCGATGGTGGTTTTGACTACCTACAATCAGCATCAGACGCTGACTATGAAACTAACTTAAACAACTTAATTCGCCGTGACTTTAACTTAGTATATGGTATCGGCTTCATGATGGCTGATGCAATTGATGCAGTTGCTTCTGAAAATCCAGATAACCACTTTGCATTAATCGATGCAGAAGTAAAAGCTGACAATGTAGTTAACGTTTTATTCAAAGAGCAAGAAGGTGCTTTCTTAGCAGGTGTTGCTGCAGCAAAAACGTCTAAAACAGGTAAAATCGGCTTCGTAGGTGGCGTTGATATTCCAGTTATTAACCGTTTCCACGCTGGTTTCGTTGAAGGGGCTAAAGCAGTAAACCCTGATATCGACATTCAAGTAAAATACACTGGTGCATTTGATAAAGCAGATCTTGGTAAAATTACAGCGAACAGCATGTACTCTTCAGGTGTTGATGTAATCTTCCACGCTGCTGGTGCAACTGGTAACGGTGTATTCTCTGAAGCAAAAGAGCGTAAAGCTAAAGATCCTAATGCTGATGTATGGGTAATCGGGGTAGATGCTGACCAATACGAAGAAGGTAAAGTAGACGATAAAACAAACGTAACATTAACTTCTATGCTAAAAGGTGTTAATACAGCAGTAGTAGATATTTCAAACAGAGCAAAAAATGGTGATTTCCCAGGTGGAGAAACACTTGTTTACGGTTTAGCTGAAGATGGCGTTAAACTTGCAGATTCTCGTGGTGCAATTTCAGAAGATGTACAAAAAGTAATTGATGAATATAAAGAGAAAATTGCTAAGGGTGAAATCAAAGTTCCAGAAAAAGTGGAAAAATAATTCATCTTTTGATCATCATAAGGGACTTTTTAGAAGGACCTTATGATGATTTTTCAATCTATCGTTATATTTAGATTATTTGCAATACTCTATTTAACAAGATTTATATGAACCTTTAGAGGTAGAAATGATAATTTACTAGTTTAGGTTTTAAGTTAATAGAAGAAAGGTTTCTAACGATGACCTTTCCTGTATTAATTTAGCAAAACATCTACCTCTATGGGTGAAATTAAATATAGCCTCTGGTAGAAATCTAAATACTGGACGTATGGCTTATCTGTACCATCAATCATGTAGCAGCAGATACTATACGCTAAGGCGAAAAGACTTAATAATAGTGCCTATTAAGGGAGTGACAATTTTGGAATATGTGATTGAAATGCTAGGAATCCGTAAAGAGTTCGGTAATTTCGTGGCGAATAATAACATCACCCTCCAACTGAAACAAGGCGAAATCCATGCATTGCTAGGAGAAAATGGTGCAGGTAAATCGACTTTGATGAACGTCCTTTTTGGTTTGTATCAACCAGAGGGTGGCGAAATTCGCGTTCGTGGGAAGGCTGTAAAAATTACAAACCCGAATATTGCCAATGATTTAGGAATTGGTATGGTGCATCAGCACTTTATGTTAGTGGAAAATTTTACGGTAACAGAAAACATCATTTTAGGCACTGAGCCTACTAAAATGGGGATTGTTAACATAAAAGATGCGGCTAAGAAAGTACAAGCACTTTCTGAAAAATATGGATTGGATGTTGATCCATATGCCAAAATCGAAGACATTACAGTTGGTATGCAACAACGTGTTGAAATTTTAAAAACTTTGTATCGTGGTGCTGAAATTTTAATTTTCGATGAGCCAACTGCTTCATTAACACCACAGGAAATTACTGAGTTAATTCAAATTATGCGTCGACTTATTGCAGAAGGTAAATCGATTATTTTAATTACCCATAAGCTTAAAGAAATTATGGAAGTTTCGGATCGTGTGACAATTATCCGTAAAGGTGAAGGCATTGGTACTGTTGTAACCGCTGCCACAAATCCTGATCAATTGGCTGAAATGATGGTTGGGCGTCAAGTTGAATTTAAAACAGAAAAAATTGATGCCAACCCAACAGATGAAGTACTGTCGATTAACAACTTGGTTGTAACGGATTACCGAAACATCGACAAAGTCAAAGGTTTAAACTTAAATGTTCGCAAAGGTGAAATCGTCGGTATTGCTGGTATTGATGGTAACGGTCAATCTGAATTAATTGAGGCCATTACGGGTCTTCGTAAAATCAAAAGTGGGACAGTTAAGTTAAATGGCAAAGAAATTACCAACATGAAGCCTCGTAAAATTACAGAGGAAGGTGTTGGACATATCCCACAAGACCGTCATAAGCATGGCTTAGTGTTAGATTTCCCTATTGGTCATAATATTGCTCTACAAACATATTACCAATCTCCAATAGCGAAGGGCTTTGTTATGGACTATAAAAAAGTGTCTGAGAAAGCTCGCCAAATCATTAAAGAGTATGATGTACGTACTGGTAATGGTGAAATGACACCAGCTCGTGCTTTATCTGGTGGTAACCAACAAAAAGCTATTATTGGTCGTGAAATTGACCGTAATCCAGATTTATTAATTGCCGCTCTACCAACGCGTGGACTCGACGTTGGGGCTATTGAATTCATTCACTCTCGTCTTATTGAGCAACGTGATAAAGGAAAAGCGGTTCTATTAATCTCATTTGAATTAGATGAGGTTATGAATGTTTCGGATCGTATTGCCGTAATTTATGATGGACAAATTGTGGATGAGTTAAATCCTAAAGAAACTACAGAGCAAGAGCTAGGCTTACTAATGGCTGGACAAAGTAAAAAAAATAATAAGCATGATGCGAAGGAGGGGAACGACTAATGTCAAATCGTGTCATTAATTTACTCGTTCCTATCATCTCTATCATTATCGGTTTAATTGTAGGGGCTATCGTCATGGTAGTCAGTGGCTATGACCCAGTTGAAGGTTATATCGCTCTTTGGACAGGTATTTTTGGAGATTCATATTCGATTGGGAACACAATTCGACAAATCACACCATATATTTTGGCAGGTCTTGCAGTAGCGTTTGCTTTCCGCACAGGGTTGTTCAATATTGGGGTTGAAGGTCAGCTTATTTTAGGTTGGCTGGCAGCTGCTTGGGTAGGTTATGCATTTGAACTACCTAAAGTCATTCATTTACCATTGGCATTGCTTGCTGCAGCTGCAGCTGGTGCATTTTGGGCCTTTATTGCAGGTTTCTTAAAAGCGAAATTTAAAGTTCATGAAGTTATTGCGACAATTATGCTGAACTATACTGCGCTTTATATTGCCAACGCAGCGATAAAAAAATTGTCCGATGGCAGCTTTAAAACAGAACGTATTCATGAATCCGCTTCACTGCGTTCTCCGTTTTTAAGAGAGCTAACAGACAATTCAAGTCTTCACTATGGGATCATTGTTGCACTTTTAATGGTAGTTGTGATGTGGTTCATCTTGGAAAAAACTACACGTGGCTATGAACTAAAAGCAGTAGGCTTTAACAAAAATGCTGCTGATTATGCAGGTATGAGCGTCAATAAAAATATTATTCTAGCAATGACGATTTCAGGTATGTTTGCAGGTCTTGGTGGTGCGATGGAAGCTTTAGGTACATTCCAAAACGCATCCATTAAACCAGGCTTTACAGGGATCGGTTTTGACGGTATCGCCGTTGCCCTACTTGGTGCGAATACACCACTTGGGGTAGTGTTTGGGGCTTCACTTTTCGGTTCATTGAAATATGGTGCACTAAATATGCCAAATGCTGCAGGTATTCCAGAAGAAATCGTATCTATTATCATTGCGTTGATTATCTTCTTCGTTGCATCAGGCTATATTATTCGAGTAGGCTTACAAAAGCTGAGCAAGAAAAAGGAGGGACAATAACATGAGCTTTTTAGAAATGTTATATTTCATCATCCCTTCAGCGATTCTTTATGCAACACCTTTGATTTTTACAGCCATCGGTGGGGTATTCTCTGAACGCTCTGGTGTTGTCAACATCGGGCTAGAAGGCTTAATGATTGTTGGTGCATTTGTTGGTATTTTTGTCAATTTAGAATTCGCTTCGTCATTAGGAGGAGCAACAGTTTGGGTAGCAATGCTAGCAGCTGTTGTGATCGGGGCAGTGTTCTCACTTTTCCATGCCGTTGCTTCTATTTCTTTCCGTGCCGATCAAACAGTATCAGGGGTAGCAATTAACTTACTAGGCTTAGCCGCGACAGTTTTCTTAGTAAAAATGATTTATGATAAAGGTCAAACAGATATGATTGACCAACCAATACGTCGTTTTGGTATTCGTTATTTAGAGGATATTCCTTTCTTTGGTCGTTTATTGTTCCATGATGTTTATAGCACATCTATTTTAGCGTTTGTTGTAGCAATTGGCGCATGGTTTATCATTTATAAAACGCCATTTGGATTGCGCTTACGAGCTGTTGGTGAACATCCAATGGCAGCAGATACTATGGGGATTAACGTAAATAAAATGCGTTACATTGCCGTAATGATTTCTGGGGCTCTAGGTGGCCTTGGCGGTGCAGTTTATGCACAAACAATTACACATGACTTCTCACATGCAACAATTGCTGGTCAAGGTTTCATGGCCATTGCCGCTATGCTTTTCGGGAAATGGCATCCAATGGGTGCACTAGGTGCAGCATTATTCTTCGGTTTAGCGCAAACATTAAGTATTGCAGGGAACCAAATTCCATTTATCGAGAATGTGCCAGCCGTTTATCTGCAAATTTTACCATATGTCCTAACAATCCTTGCTTTAGCAGGCTTTATTGGTAAAGCAAATGCACCAAAGGCAAGTGGCCAACCTTATATTAAAGGTAAACGCTAAGAAAAATGAATTATCAGAGACTGAGCGATCGTTGCTCAGTCTTTTTTTATATGCAATTGGTGTAATTATTAATTTTTCCCATACATACTTTGGATTCCTTTTGCAATTATAGACAATAGACATGTATAGTATGTGTAGTACATCGTTATATTAAGAAGGATAGGAGGGTTTTTATATGTTTAAAACAATACCTTTTGCAAAAGGTGTCAATTTGCATATCCGACAAACAACCCAATTTAAAACTGTAAATTTTTCAATAAAATGGAGAAGAGCATTAACGGCTAAAAGTGCATCAGAACGTACAGTGTTAACCAATGTACTGCAGCACAGTAATGCTAAATATAAGACAACTGCTGCATTTCGTAGCTTTTTAGATGACTTGTACGGCACTGTTTTATATTTTGATACATCGAAGCGAGGGAATGAGCATACGGTGCTACTAAATGTAGAGACTGTAAATGACCATTATCTTGCGAATACAAGTGTGTTAAACGACGTACTTGGTTTATTGCACACGGCTATTTTTGAGCCTAATTTAGAAAATGCTGCCTTTAAGGAATCAATTGTTGAACGTGAAAAGAAAACAGTTATTCAGCGTATTGAATCTATATTTGACGATAAATCCCGCTTTGCTCAGTTCCGTTTACAACAAATTTTAAGACCAAATGAGCCTGCATCGATTTCAGCAAATGGTAGTGTAGAGGAAATTCAAAAAATTACACCGGCTTCCTTATATGAGGCGTATCAATCCATGCTAGCTAACGATAAAATTGATATTTATGTTGCTGGTGATATTAATGAAGAGGAAGTCGTAGCTAAATTAAAAAAGGCGCTACCATTTAAAGATCGCACACCTGAAGAAGTTCCGGCAGTACTTCCCCAAAAACACCCTGACAATGATTATGTTAGAGAACAGCATGAAATGAAGCAAGGTAAGCTCCATATTGGCTTTAGCACGCCAGTAAGATTTGGTGATGCGGACTTTGCTAAAATGCAAATTTTTAATGGCATTTTTGGTGGCTATCCACATGCTAAACTGTTTATGAATGTTCGTGAAAAAGAGAGCCTTGCTTATTATGCATCAAGTTCATACGCATCGCATTACGGTCTCGTTTTTGTTGTCTCTGGTATCGAGCCTAAAAATGAAGAAAAAGCTCTAACGCTAATTAAAGAGCAACTTGCTGTCATGCAGGCTGGAGATATTACTGATTTAGAGCTGGAGCAAACAAAAGCTATGCTGACGAATCAGCTTAAAGAGTCGCTAGATTCTGCTCGTGGACAAATCGAAATTTTTGATCAATATAAAGACTTACCTGAGGAATTCTCTGTTGAAACTTGGGCAAATAAGTGGAAAGCTGTAACAAAGGAAGATGTTATTGCAATGGCAAAGCAAGTGCAGCTTGAAGCAGTTTATTTCTTATGTGGAAAGGAGCAAGCGGCACAATGAAAACAATTGAATTTAAACAATTAGATGAAACACTTTATTATGAAAAGCTAGACAATGGCTTAGATGTTTATATTTTGCCAAAAAAAGGCTTTTCCAAAACATTTGTTACATTTACAACAAAATACGGCTCTGTTGATCGTACGTTTGTGCCCATTGGTGAAACGGAAAGTATCACTGTGCCAGATGGCATTGCTCACTTTTTAGAGCATAAAATGTTTGAAAAAGAAGATGGGGATGTTTTCCAAAAGTTTAGTGAGTACGGCGCTTCGGCTAATGCCTTTACATCGTTCACACGTACGGCTTATTTATTTTCTTCTACTGACAATATTTATAAAAGTACAGAAACTTTATTAAATTTTGTACAAGAGCCATATTTCACTGAAGCTACTGTCAACAAAGAAAAAGGAATTATTGGGCAAGAAATTACCATGTATGATGATCAGCCCGATTGGCGTTTATACTTTGGTACGATTGAAAATATGTATCATCATCATCCAGTGAAAATAGATATTGCAGGTACAATTGAATCGATTGATGGTATTACAGCTGAGCATCTATATACATGTTACAACACATTTTATCATCCATCTAATATGCTGTTATTTGTTATTGGCGCTGTGGATCCAGAGCAAATGATGACTTTTATTCGTGACAATCAAGGTAAAAAAGAGTTTCCGGAGCCTACGCCGATTCAACGTTTCTTCGATAAAGAACCCACAGAGGTTGCAATTAAAGAACGTACATTAAATATGGATGTTCAAAAGCCAAAAGTATATGTCGGTTTGAAAGCAAAAGAAACTAATTTATCAGGTCAGGAAATGTTAAAACATGAGCTATCTGTGCAAATTGCGCTTGAGCTTATTTTCGGACGCACATCAAGTTTTTATGAACGTGTCTATGAAGAAGGATTAATCGATGAAACCTATGCATTTGATTTTACTTTAGAAAATGGTTTTGGCTTTGCCATGATTGGTTCTGATTCAACAGAGCCAGATGGGTTATCAAAGGCCATTAAGGAAGAACTAGCAAAGTATGATGGAAATGCACACTTTGAAAGTGCTGATTTGGACCGTATCAAACGTAAAAAAATTGGATTCTTCTTACGTGCGCTTAATTCAATTGAATTTATTGCAAACCAATTTACACGCTATTCCTTTAATGACATGAATTTATTTGATGTTGTACCAGTACTAGAGACATTAACAGTTGAGGATTTAAAAAAAGCATTTGCTTCTATTCAAGGTGAATCTCAACAAACTGTTTTTAAAATTTTACCAAGCAAGCAGGGAGCACAGTGAAAAAATTTGCCCTTGTTTTAGGTGCATCAGGTGAGATTGGTCGTGCTATTTGTCAAAGCTTAGCTGAAGACGGTTGGTCCATCTATGTGCATTATTCACAAAATAAGAATGCGGCACAGAGTTTATGTGATTCGCTTACTACATCTTTCCCTGCACAAGAGTTTATGCTTGTTCAGGGGGATTTTTCAACCATAAAAGGAGCAGAAATGGTCGCAGCACAAATTTTTAATGTGCAGGCCATTGTCTTTGCTAATGGACAAGCCCATTATTCATTGCTTGAAGATACATCAGTGGAGGATATGGAAGCCTTATGGCGTGTTCATGTTCAAAATCCAATGCGTTTGACTGCTTTACTTTCTAAAAAGCTGCGACAACATGATGTAAGCTATGTACTATTTATTGGTTCAATTTGGGGAGAGGCTGGCTCAGCGGGTGAAGCACTTTATGCTACGGTTAAAGGTGCCCAGCATGCTTTTGTTAAATCCTATGCGAAAGAGGCAGCACTATCTCAAATTCGTGTAAATGCCATCGCTCCTGGTTTTATCAATACGTCAATGAACAGCCATTTAAGTCAAGTGGAGCTAGACTATATTTTAGAGGATATTCCTTTAGGCACCATCGGACAAACTACGGATGTAGCTGAAATGGTTCGTTTTTATTTGTCTGGAAAAGCTGATTATGTCACAGGACAAATCATAAGATTAAATGGTGGTTGGTACATATAATATTCTCTTCTGCACATACTACAAATGTAAAGGAGGAGGAACATATGACCATTTTAGAAAACTGGCAAAAATGGACATCGTTTTTAGGGCAAAACGTTATGCAAGCTGAATCAAGCGGCATGCCAAAGAAAATGATTCAAACGGCTGCTGTCCAAATTGGTGAGTATTTGGCGACAAATGTCGACCCTAAGAACGAACAAGAGCGAGTGCTGTCGGATTTATGGGGCGTTGCCTCTGAAGATGAGAAGCATGCATTAGCGAATTGTGTCATTAAACTTGTACAAAATAAGCATGTGCAGTAAATAAAAGAGGAGAGCCTATCTCCTCTTTTTTCTATATAAAAAAGCTATTTATCGTTGAAAATGAGAACGTATGTAAGCCTAATCTGCGAACACCAAAAAAAATTAGTAAATAACGTCGTAATTCCATGTATTCTAACTTTCCATTACATAAAAAATCAGCTATGATGGAACTTATAAAGGATTTTTTACGTTAACTAATAGGAAGGGAACGAGTGTGTTGAGCGATTGGTACTTTGAATATGAAATTCAGGTGAATCGCCCTGGATTATTAGGAGATATTGCTTCACTTTTAGGGATGCTTCGTGTCAATATTATTTCAATAAATGGTGTCGACGAGGATCGACGTGGTATGTTAGTGCATACAGACAATGATGAGGCGATTGAACGATTTCGTACAATCGTTTCGACAATGGAACATATTAACGTAACCAAATTTCGACAACCAAAACTTCGTGACCGTCTAGCTATTAGGCATGGTCGCTATATTCCTCGAGATGCAGACGAAAAAAACACTTTCCACTTCGTAAGAGACGAACTTGGTATTTTAGTCGATTTTATGGCGGAACTCTTTAAAAAAGAAGGACATAAGCTAATTGGTATACGTGGCATGCCACGTGTTGGGAAAACCGAATCCATTGTAGCTGCAAGTGTCTGTGCCAATAAAAAGTGGATTTTTTTATCGTCTACAATGATTAAACAAACAGTTCGAAATAAGCTTGTGGGTGATGAATTTAGTCGTAACAATATTTTTATTCTAGATGGTATTGTGACTCGACGTTCAACTGATGAGCGACATCTGCAATTAGTGCGTGAAATGATGAATATGCCATGTATTAAAGTTGTAGAGCATCCAGATATGTTCGTTCAGCATTCTGAATATAAAATAGAGGATTTTGATTATATTATTGAACTGCGTCATCACACAGATGAAGAAATTACCTATGAGATAATGGAAAAAAATCACATGTCCGAATCCGATTCATTTGGAGGATTTAATTTTTAATTTGATGTTAAAGTAGGTGTTATTAGTGGCAGAATTAGGTACTCGACTAAAAGAGGCGAGACTGTCTAAAGGCTACAGCTTAGACGATTTACAAGAAATAACGAAAATTCAAAAGCGTTATTTAGTAGGAATTGAAGAAGGCAATTATTCTATTATGCCTGGTTCGTTTTATGTACGAGCTTTTATTAAACAATATGCAGAAGCGGTTGGTTTGGACGCTGAAGAAATTTTAGAGACATATAAAAATGAACTGCCAAGCACTCCAAATGATCAATTAAGTCAATCTATGTCGAATAGTCCTAGCAGAAGAAAGGTATCGAAAGGCCCTTCCAACAAAATGATGGAGGCAATGCCCAAAATCATTGTTGCTTTATTTATTGTTGTTATCATTGTAGCTATATGGATACTATGGCAATCAAAAAACAGTTCAGGGACAAGCGAAGAAGTAAATCCAACTCCTGAGATGGAATATGATACAAATGTTAAGCCAATTGATAGTGAAAAAGATAAAAAAGACAAAGAAAATAAAGATGCACAAAAAAATGATAAAGAAGATACAAACTCTACAGATGAAACACCAATTGATGAAGATCAAACAGATCAAACTGAAGAGATGAAACAAACAATTTCTGCGGGTACTATTGAGACAGATGGAGCGACAACTTCTTATACGTTAACAGGTACAAAGACTATGAAAATTAAAGTCGAAGTATCAGGTCCTACTTTTGTTGGTATTCGTGACCAACAACAACAAGAATTATTAACAGATACACGTGTCTATAATGCTGGTGAAGTAATTGAATATGACGCTACAGCGCAAAATTATGTACGTATCCGTCTTGGTAATTCAACACAGGCTAAAATCTATATTAATGACGAACCTCTAACGTATGCACAACAAATTGTAACGCAAAATATCGTCATCAATTTCAATAAAGAACAGTAGTCATCATCTGATGGCTACTTTCTTTCATCATGAAAGGTGTTAGAAAAATGAATATTCCAAATAAAATTACCATCTCTCGAATCTTGCTTATTCCATTCTTTGTCATTGTTATGATGTTTGATTTCGGCTGGGGAACATTGACACTATTTGGTGCAGAGATGCCAATCCATCATTTTATAGGTGCACTTATTTTTATCTTTGCTTCAACAACTGATTGGGTGGATGGTTATTATGCACGTAAGTATAATCTTGTGACAACGTTTGGGAAATTTTTAGATCCCTTAGCTGATAAATTACTTGTCTCAGCAGCCTTTATTTTAATGGTAGAACTTGATATGGCGCCTGCCTGGATCATTATCATTATTATTAGCCGTGAATTTGCAGTAACTGGCTTACGTCTAATTTTGGCAGGTGGAGGAGAAGTTGTAGCTGCTAATCAGCTCGGTAAAATAAAAACTTGGGCACAAATTGTAGCGATTGCTGCTGCTCTTTTACACAATACAATCTTTACACTAATTGGTATTCCATTTGATATGATCATGCTTTATATTGCATTGTTCTTTACGCTATGGTCTGGGTGGGATTATTTCTATCTAAACAGACGTGTTTTACTTGAGTCTAAATAAGAAAGGTCTTGTGAATCATGAATGCTGAAATTCTTGCTGTTGGCTCTGAGTTATTATTAGGTCAAATTACGAATACAAATGCGAGATTTATCTCAAGTCAGTTATCAGAGCTTGGTATAAACGTTTTTTATCACACAGTAGTTGGAGATAATGCGCAACGGTTAGAACAAGCTATTGAAGTGGCGGAGTCTCGTGCTGATCTCATTATTTTTTCGGGAGGGCTTGGACCTACGAAGGATGATTTAACGAAGGAAACGATTGCACGTCACCTCGGTGTTTCTCTTGAATTTGACGAAGTGGCATTAACGTATATTGAGCAATTTTTTGCCAAACGAGGACGTCCAATGACGGAGAATAATCGTAAACAGGCATTAATTTTAGCTGGTAGTGAAGTGCTAGCCAATCACCATGGCATGGCTCCTGGTATGATTTTCACAAAGAATGATCGTACCTATATTTTACTTCCAGGACCTCCAAAAGAGCTAGAACCAATGTTTCAATTTGAGGCTAAACCTAAGCTAGCAGCGATGCTGAATGATGGAGGGATCATTGCATCTCATGTCATGCGTTTTTATGGCATTGGTGAGGCCGAGCTCGAAGTACGTGTTCAAAGTATATTAGATGCACAAACAAATCCAACGGTTGCTCCACTTGCTTCTGATGGAGAGGTAACATTGCGCGTGACAGCTAAAGCAGCAACAGAGCAACAAGCTCAACAGTTAATTGCTGCAAAAGTTGCAGAGATACAGGCACTAGTTGGAGAGTATCAATATGGTGTAGATGATGATTCACTTGCATCTAAAACAGTTGAAATGTTACTTGATAATAAGCTAACAATTGCAGCTGCAGAAAGTTTAACAGCTGGGTTATTTCAATCTGAACTTGCTGAAATTCCCGGAGTAGGCAATGCACTTATCGGAGGCATTGTTACGTATGCAGCAGATGCGAAAGTAAAACAACTTGGTATTTCACAAGAATTAATTGATACACATGGTGTTGTCAGCAGCGAGTGTGCAGCGGCAATGGCGAGTGCTGTACGTGAAAAGTTTTCAACGAATATTGGCATTGGTCTTACGGGCGAAGCAGGCCCTACTGCGCATGATCACCAACCTGTAGGTACGGTTTGGATAGGTATTGCCATTGAGGATGAGGAGCCACTTACATATTTACTTCATTTATCTGGCATGCGCAATACGAATCGACTTCGTGCAGTGAAATTTACATGCCATTATTTAATGCAGTTATTAGAAGAGCGTGGATATACAAAACGATATAGATAGAGTAAAAAATAGGAATTTGGGTAGAGGAAAACTATCCAAATTTTTATTTTGAAGAAAAATCGAATAAATGTTCGCTTTTTTCTTGCGTGTTTTCTCAAAAACAAGTATAGTAGAGATAGACAAAAACAGTGAACAGTTTTCGAAGGAGGAAAATGAATGAGTGATCGTAAAGCAGCCTTAGAACAGGCTCTAAAGCAAATTGAAAAGAATTTTGGTAAAGGTTCTATCATGAAACTCGGCGAAAAAACCGATTTAGAAATTGCGACATCTTCAAGTGGTTCGTTAGCACTTGATGCAGCATTAGGAGTAGGCGGATATCCACGTGGACGTATTATTGAAGTATACGGCCCAGAATCATCTGGTAAAACAACAGTTGCGCTTCATGCCATTGCGGAAGTTCAAGCAAAAGGTGGACAAGCTGCATTTATCGATGCAGAGCATGCATTAGATCCAGTTTATGCGCAAAAATTAGGCGTCGATATTGACGAGCTATTACTTTCACAGCCAGATACAGGGGAGCAAGCACTTGAAATTGCAGAAGCATTAGTGCGTAGTGGTGCTATTGATATTATCGTTATTGACTCCGTTGCTGCCTTAGTACCAAAAGCTGAAATTGAAGGGGATATGGGTGATTCTCATGTCGGCCTACAAGCACGTTTAATGTCTCAGGCATTACGTAAACTTTCAGGTGCGATTAATAAATCAAAAACGATTGCTATTTTCATTAACCAAGTTCGTGAAAAAATTGGTGTCATGTTCGGAAACCCTGAAACAACACCAGGTGGACGAGCTCTTAAATTCTATAGCTCTGTCCGTTTAGAAGTGCGTCGAGCAGAAGCTATTAAACAAGGTAATGATATTGTTGGTAACCGTACAAAAATTAAAATTGTTAAAAATAAAGTAGCACCGCCTTTCCGTACTGCTGAAGTGGATATTATGTATGGTGAAGGTATTTCTAAAGAAGGCGAAACAGTTGATTTAGGTGTAGAATTAGATATTGTCCAAAAAAGTGGTTCTTGGTATGCATATGGTGATGAACGTCTAGGTCAAGGTCGAGAAAATGCTAAACAATATTTAAAAGAAAATGTTGCTGTTATGGAAGACATCGCAAATAAAATTCGAGCTTCTTATGGTATTGCAGCTTCTTCTTACACAATTGCTGCTCATGATGAAGAAGAGATGGATGAAGAATTGATGTTACTTCTTGAAGAAGAATAATAAACGATTGCATTGTTCCCATTTTTTGAGGGAACAATGCTTTTTTTTGTCTATATTCTTAAACTTTTACCCATAATAAGAGTAATGCCGTCTATCTCAAGGTGTTATTTCTTATGTACTGTTTTTATATTAATTGTATTTAAGATGAAATTTTTTCTAGTGTAAAAGTAATAGGGTGAAAAATAACCGAATGGATAGGACTTACTTTTTTTGGCTGAAGGGCGAACAGACGCCCGACTATCCTTGACAGAGCTTAAGGCTAGCTATACAATTAAATATGTATAATTTCTGAATTATGACTTTAAATAGGCAGTACATTTTATCTTCATTTACCTAGTGTTTTCTAGTGAAATGGACATCACACATTTAGAATATTGTTGAGATTTTCCCTTTCATATAGATGTCTAAACACCTACTAAATGAAGCTACAGCCTTTGGCTAATAGAACGGATTTTGTGTAAATTCAATCAAAATCTGGCGCAATTTCGCCAAGGCGCGATAGATGTATGCGCCGACTGAAACAGTAATACCCAAATAGCAAGAGGAGGTGTTCATATGGATGGAATTACTATCATCTCCGCTTTGCTTGGACTCATCGTTGGTGCCGCTGTTAGCTATATCTACATGAAAAAAGTGAATGACTCAAAAATCACTGGTGCTAAACATGTTGCTGAAACAATCGTTGAAGAAGGAAAACGAGAAGCGGAGGCAATGAAGAAAGAAGCACTACTTGAAGCCAAAGATGAAACTCACAAATTTCGTACTGAAGCCGAAAATGACATTCGTGAACGTCGTTTAGAACTTCAAAAACAAGAGAACCGTTTATTGCAAAGAGAAGAGAATCTTGATCGCAAGGATGATGCTCTAAATAAGAGAGAAGCAGGCTTAGAGCGTAAAGAACAAGCTCTAGCTGAAAGACAACAGCATATTGAACAGATGGAGAGCAAAGTGGACGAGCTCGTAGCACTACAAAAAACAGAGCTAGAACGTATTTCTGCTTTAACTAGAGATGAAGCTAAAACAGTTATCCTAAATGAAGTAGAAAAAGAGTTAGCGACTGATATTGCTGTGATGACGAAGGAAGCTGAAACACGTGCGAAAGAAGACTCAGATAAAAAAGCACGTGAAATTTTATCATTAGCATTACAACGCTTTGCGGCAGATCATGTAGCAGAAACAACTGTATCTGTTGTGAACTTGCCAAATGATGAAATGAAAGGTCGTATTATTGGTCGTGAAGGCCGTAATATCCGCACATTGGAAACATTAACAGGGATTGATTTAATTATTGATGATACTCCTGAAGCGGTTATATTATCAGGCTTTGATCCAATTCGTCGTGAAACGGCTCGACTTGCACTTGAAAAACTTGTACAGGATGGTCGCATCCACCCAGCTCGCATTGAGGAAATGGTGGAGAAAGCTCGACGTGAAGTGGATGAACAAATCCGCGAAACAGGTGAGCAAACTACATTTGAAATTGGCATTCATAATTTACATCCAGATTTAATGAAAATTTTAGGCCGTATGAAATATCGTACAAGCTATGGACAAAACGTCCTAAAACATTCAATTGAAGTCGCACATTTAGCAGGATTACTTGCTGCTGAACTTGGTGAAGATGTAGCGTTAGCTCGTCGTGCAGGCTTATTACATGATATTGGGAAAGCAATTGACCATGAAGTTGAAGGTAGCCACGTCGAAATCGGTGTGGAACTAGCAACGAAATATAAGGAACATCCGGTTGTTATCAACAGTATTGCTTCGCATCATGGTGATACTGAAGCAACATCTGTTATTGCGGTATTAGTTGCAGCGGCTGATGCATTATCAGCAGCTCGCCCAGGTGCACGTAGTGAAACACTTGAAAACTATATCCGCAGACTTGAAAAGTTAGAGGAAATTTCAGAAAGCTATGATGGTGTAGAAAAATCTTTTGCTATTCAAGCTGGACGTGAAATTCGTATTATTGTACAACCTGAAAAAATTGATGATTTAGCATCTCATCGTCTTGCACGAGATATCCGTAAACGTATTGAGGAAGAGTTAGATTATCCAGGTCATATTAAAGTAACAGTCATTCGCGAAACACGTGCTGTGGAGTATGCGAAATAATATTGAATGTTAGAGGTTTCTTTAGATTATTATCTAGAGAGCCTCTTTTTTAGTAGAGGTAGAGTCATGTTTGAGGAGCATCCATCATAAAAAAGAACAAGGCTAGATTTTGATTAACGATGAAAGACGTGATAATCATGATCGATATCCATGCACATATCTTATATGATGTGGATGATGGACCAAAAAATGAGATGGATTCCTTGGAAATGCTAAGGCAAGCTGCTAAAGAAGGGATTACAGAGATTATTTGTACATCCCATGCTAGACACCCACAATATCATGTCACTTATAGAAAAGTGGTAGAGCAAGTAAATGATTTACAACAATTATTACATCATCATCAAATTCCAATTACACTCCATACAGGCCACGAAATTCGCTTACATGATAATCTCCCAACATTACTACAACAACAGCAACTTCATCCATTAGCACAGTCAAAATATATCTTATTAGAACTTCCTTCGAGCACTATTCCGGCTTATACGATAGAGATGATAAGGAGCTTAAAAACATTTGGCTATATACCAATCTTAGCTCATCCAGAACGAAATTTTGCCATTAAAGAAAATCCAAAGAAACTAGAGGCCCTTATTCAACAGGGAGTATTGACACAATTGACAACAGGTAGTTTAACAGGATTATATGGAAAGGACATACAACGTTTATCCCTCGCTTTAGTGAGAGCAAATTACATTCATACGATTGGCTCAGACGCACATGATTTACAAAAAAGAAGTTTCTTCTTTCAATCAGCACTGCACTATCTGGAGAAAAAGAAAGAAATAGATACAATCACTCGCCTCTTAGATAATAATGCAAGAGTTTTAGCGAACAAGCCTATTTTGCCACTTGAGTTAGATGATATGGCTATAAAGAAACGATGGCTTATATTTTAAACGTCTTTGTTAGAATTGAGCGTGAAAAAAGATGCAATTGCTCTATACATTACTGTTTAGCTTACTTGTTTTTATGAGCCTGATGCAGCCTGTCGCTGGTATTTTCCATAAGTTATCCTTATTAATCAGCCTGTTAATCATACTCGTCTCTTTTTTCATCCATAAAAAAATATTCATTCACAATGTACAAGCTAGTGTTTTTTTTAGTATGTATACTTTTTTTTGTGTGATATCAGCAGGGGTGAATCAGGATATGGTTCTCCTGAAAAACAGTCTACAATTAATGTGCATGTTCATAGCAGTTTCAATTTTTTTTAATGATCTTGTCAAAGAACAGGTGATAGAAATTGTTTTGAATAGTGTTTTAATGGCCTATATACCATTTTTAGCTTTATGTTTTCAGCAAGCAAATTATATGTTTTCAGCTTTTTCAGGTGTATTTGAGAACCCAAATACGATGGGGTTTTCAATGATTGGTTTAATGATCGTTGTACTCATGAGATTGTATAAGGTGGCAATGCAGATGCTACACGGACAACAACAGGTAAACTACATATGGTCTTTTATTCTTTATATGACCGTTTATATATTTACTTTGTATGTCATCTTGCTATCAAATGCCCGCACTTCCTTGTTAACGGTTTCTATTGCCACAGTTGTTGTATTTTTTTGTATTGTCAAAAGCATGAACAAAACCTTTTTACCACTCTTAAAATTGATTTTACTCTTTGTAGGTGCAGGTTTAGTGTTGGTGATAGTGATGATCAAATTGGACATAATGCAAGAGGCTGTACAAAGTATTTTATCGAAAATGGAAAAAAAGTCGACGAACATAACAGATGGTCGTCTTGAAATTTGGCATTATGTTATTGAGCATTTTCGTTTCTGGGGACACGGTGTTGAATCACTGTGGTCGATAGGTGTTGCTCATGCACATAATACATTCGTAAATATTGTACAAGAAACAGGATTGATGGCATTGATTAGCTATTGTTTGTTTTTATTGGCAATCGTCAAAGGATATCGTCATATGAATAAACAAGCAATCGTATTTATGGGCTTAGTAATGGTAGCCGCTCTAGGGGTTTCTACATTTGAAATACTATATTTTAATATGCTTCATATACTTGTATTTGTTGTGAGTGGCACTATTTATAATAAGGGCAAAATCACAATTACATCTGAATAACCAATAGGCTTGTTTAATATACTTTATTAGCATTACGCACATTTGCCAATTAGGAGGGGATCCATTTTGAATGAAGAAATGACAATACAAAGTCTAGTAAAAGTAATGCTAAAACGTTGGCTCCTTATCCTAATGCTCACTATTCTATCAATAGGCGTTGCTTTATTGATTAGTTACTTTATTCAAACACCCATTTATGAAGCGGAAACCCAAATATTGGTCAATCAAAAAAACTATGAAAATCAGCAACTAGTAGGGGCACAGAATGTAGATACGGATCTTCGGTTAATTAATACGTACAATGTCATTATCAAAAGCCCTGTTATTTTAGCGAAGGTTATTGAAGTGCTAGTACTTGATACGACGCCAGAGAAATTAATGAGGCAAATTGAGGTTTCGAGCGCCAATAACTCCCAAGTAGTGAACATTCGAGTACAAGATGAGAATAGTGAGAGGGCAGTAAAAATAGCTAATACGATTGCAGAAATATTTAAAGAGGAAATCCCTGTATTAATGCATGTAGACAATATTAATATTCTTTTTGTAGCACAAAATAGTGAGCATCCAGTACCTGTTAAGCCAAATAAACTGTTAAATCTTATCATAGCAGCCATCACAGGTTTCAGTTTGGCGATGGTGCTTGCATATTTTTTAGAAAAAATTGATAGGACTATTAAAACAGAACAAGATATTGAGGTTTTATCATTACCAGTGATTGGGGTTGTCAGTAATATAGAAATGCCTACTAGAAAAAAATCCGGAAACAGGGGGTCATCGTAATATTTTCCAAAAGAAAAACAAAAAAATCAACAATGGCTCGCAAGCTGATTACCGTTTCTGATATGACATCCATTCCTTCTGAGCAATATCGTACGATCCGGGCAAATATTAAATTCTCACAACCTAATCAAGATGTTAGAACCATTTTAGTAACCTCATCTATCGCTGGTGAAGGAAAATCTACAAATGCAGCAAATATCGGTGTAGTATTTGCGCAAGAGGGTAAAAATGTCCTCATTGTAGATGCAGATATGCGTAAACCAACTTTGCATCATACATTCTATCTTGACAATATTTCGGGACTTTCCTCTGTGTTATCACGCCAATCTACACTACAGGAAGTTATTCAAGAAACCTTTGTTGAAGGAGTGGATATCATTTCGAGTGGAGCCATTCCGCCCAATCCTACAGAGTTGCTAGCTTCTGAAACGATGACCTCGTTTTTAGCTGAAGTGAAAGATCTATACGATATCATTATATTGGATGCACCACCATTACTCTTTTTATCGGATGCACAAATTTTATCAAATAAATGTGATGGCACCCTGTTAATCGTCAACACAGGGGTGGTTGGGAAAGCCGCTGTTATAAAATCAAAATCCATCTTAACGGTTTCCAAAGCCAATATTTTAGGGGTCATCTTAAATAATTATAAGATAAAAGGTAGTACGTACGAGTATTATTACGGAAAAGAATAAGGGTGAGAATATAGCTGTGAAAAAAATCCTGCATATTATTCCAACAACAGATTATGGTGGTATTACCACGATGATTGTAGACATCTTAATGAATACAAACAAATCATTATATCATTTTGATTTTGTGTCGTTTAATAAAGGGCCATACCATGATATTTTATTACAACAAGATGCAAAGATATTTTATGAGGAATATATTACGCAACAGGGTCCTCTCTCGTATATAAAAAATATTTATCGAATAATTAAACAACATCAATATGATGCCGTTCATGATCATACAGGCTATCGAGCAGTCTTTACATTACTAGCAGCTCGTTTAGCAGGTGTTCAGTGCCGTGTACTACACAGTCATACGAATGTTGCAGAAGAGTGGAATCATCCAGTCATGTTAACCATGTTGAAGAAACTAAGTGTTTTCAATGCGACTCAATTGGTAGCCTGTAGTAAAAAAGCAGGAGAATTTTGTTTTCATAAAAAACCTTTTGAAATAATAGCAAATCCGATCGATAACACCAAAATTGAACGCATATCAAATGAAGAGAAGCGGAGTTTGAGGAAGAAATTAAAAATCCAAGATGGCGAGTTAGTATTAGGACATATTGGGCGTTTTGTTCAAGTTAAGAACCATTCTTTTTTAATTGAACTTGCTAGCAATTTAAAACAACAAGGTGTTCCTTTTAAATTATTTTTGATAGGGGATGGCCCCTTAGAACAGGAAGTTCGCGATCTCGTAAAAGCAAAAAACGTAGAGGATTGTGTTCTGTTTTTAGGACAGCGTGCTGATATCATTAAACTACTACAACTTTTCGATAAATTTATTTTACCATCTCATTTTGAAGGGTTTGGAATTGTTCTGTTGGAAGCTCAAGTTTGTGGTACACCATCCATTGTTTCTTCGACTTTACCAAGGGAAGTAGACCTTGATATTGGTTTACTACATTATCTAGATCTACAGGGCGATATAGATTGTTGGCTACAACAAATTGCTAAGAAGAATGTCAAATTGGATGAACATATTATCCAAAACAGTATAATCAATAAAGGACTGGATGTAGAAAATGTTACGCGCCAATTATGCGCTCTCTACAAGTAACAAATTTAAGTCAAAGGATGAGACTATCCAAAAGAAAATTAAAATTACTCATATCATTACCACTATTGGACTTGGGGGAGCTGAAGCAATGCTTTATCGTCTTTTGCAAAATATGGATCGGAATGTGTATGAGGTAGAAGTCATCTGTTTAACAGAGATGGGGACATATGGTAAGTTAATTGAGCAGCAATTACATATTAAGGTATCTATATGTGATATGCGCAGTAATAGTATAAGGGCTGTTCTAGACTGTTACCGATTATGTCGAGGTAGCGACATTATTCAAACTTGGATGTATCATGCAAATTTACTAGGGTATATTCTATCCATTTTCCTCAAAAAGAAATTAATTTGGGGTATTCACCACAGTAATTTAAACAAAAAGGAGAATAAACGCAGGACTATTTTTATTGCCAAGCTTTGTGCAAGATTGTCGAAACGTGTGGATGCCATTATTTCGTGTGGGCCAAAAGTAAAGGAAATACACGAAGCGATTGGCTACAAAGGGAAGCAACATCACGTTATTGTTAATGGAATTAACACAGACGAATATATGCCGAGTAAAAAAAGATATTATTATATGGAACAATTCGGTATAAAAAACCAACCAATCTTGTTGCATGTCGGGAGATGGGATCCCTTAAAGGATTATGAAAATTTGATTGCTAGTTTAAAATGGTTACGTCAGCTTCGACAAGACTTTTATTTATTTTTAGTTGGCTATGAAATCGATACCTTTAATAAGGAATTAATGCTAATGATTGAGGAAGCACAGTTGCAACAGGTAACATTCTTATTAGGTAGTAGAGAGGATGTCCCACAATTAATGGCTGCGGCTGATTTATTTGTTTTATCATCAGCGGGAGAGGGGCTACCTAATGTGCTAGTGGAGGCACTGGCTAGTGGAACCTGCTGCGTGACAACGAATGTTGGCGATTGTGAGTATTTGGTGGGGGATTATGGAGAAGTAGTGTCAGCCAAGGATCCAAAGGCTTTAGCAATGGCAATAAATAAGGCATTAAACTACAGTTCACAGCAATATGTAGAAAGAGCGAGCCACGGTCGTGACCATGCTTTAGCAAATTATCAAATTAAACAAGTCGTTGCGCAATACCATGCATTATATCCTGCGATACTTGATGAAAAGTCATCCTAACTAGTAGAAAGGTGTGCTCATGAAAGAAATTAAGATTGGAGCCATTCTTTCGTATTTGACAATAGGTTGTACAATGATTTCTTCTCTTATTTTCACACCTATTTTGATCGCGCTCCTTGGTCAGAAAGAATACGGTTTATATTCCTTAATGATAGTAATTGTAGGGTATTTATCTATTTTAGATTTAGGGTTAGGCAACGCCATTATACGCTATATTGCTAGAAATAGAGCCGCAGCGGATAAAACGTTAGAAGCATCTTTAAATGGATTTTTTCTAAGATTATTTATTGGTATTGGCTGTCTTTCATTATTGATAGGATTTTTTCTATTTTCACACGTGGATCATATTTTTGGTCAAAGTTTATCAAAGGAACAATTAGAAAAGGCCAAGATCATGGGCTATATAATGACCATTAGTTTGGCGATGCAGTTTCCCTTAGGCGTCTTTACTTCCATTCTACAAGCATATGAAAAATTTATTTTTATTAAATTGACAACATTATTACAGGTGATTATACAGCCCCTGACAATGTTGTTTTTTTTGTTACAGGGGACAAATTCGGTGACATTAATAGCTATTATCGCTATTTATAACATTCTTTTTTTAGCGTTAGATGCTATTTATTGTACGAAGGTGCTTTCTATCCAATTTACTTTTACCATAAAAAATACAGCACTAATAAAAGAAATTTTCGTCTATTCATTTTTTATTTTTATAACAGTCATTGTGGATAAAATTTATTGGCAAACTGATCAAGTTCTATTAGGAATATTGAAGGGAACTGCGGATGTTGCCATTTATGCAGTGGCGGTTCAAATTGTTTTGATATTTATGTCACTTGCTTTAGCCATTAGTGGATTATTTTTACCTCGTATTTCGATGCTTGTGACAAAGGAAAATGGATTAGAAGAGATAAATCAACTCTTCATTAAAGTTGGAGCGATACAATTTTTAGTCGTCGGTTATATATTGGGTGGCTTTTTTCTTTTTGGTCAAGAATTTTTATTACTGTGGTTAGGGAAAGATTTTATCGACATATATGCGATCGTTCTCATTATTATGGTGCCTTTTAGTATTGATCTCATTCAAAACTTGGGGCTTAATGTATTAAAAGCCAAAAACCTTTTTAAATTTAGAACTGTTTTACTAATTAGCGTTGCAGTCGCCAATGTTTTTATATCAATACCAGCTATCTATTTTTATGGAAAAATCGGTACAGCAATGATTACGGCTTGTTCATTATTTATAGGGAATGTAGTGATCATGAACATCTATTACCATAAAAAAATTGGATTAGATATATTCGGATTTTGGAGAAAGGTTGGTAGACTAGTTATCGCTTTTAGCTTGGCCATTTGTATAGGTAAGTTATTATGGGAATTAACAAAACCTCCAATTAGTTGGCTTTCTATTTTGCTTTATATTTTCTACTATACAGTTCTGGTAGCAGGCAGTCTTTTTTGGGTTGCTTTAAAGAAGGAACAAAGAAAAGAGTGGATAGAGTTTTTCCGTAAAGGAGGCGCGAAGTTATGGCGTCCAAAATCTTAGTGAGTGTCATTGTGCCTGTCTACAATGCTGAGAAATACTTGGAGAAATGTCTAACGAGCATATGCCATCAAACATTAAGAGATATTGAAATTATTATGATTAATGATGGCAGTCAGGACCAATCATTATCTATTTTGCAAAATTTCGCTGATCTTGATAAGCGTATTACCGTTTTGGATTTGGAAAATAGCGGTGTAAGTAAGGCGAGGAATATAGGGATTGACCATGCGAATGGACAATTTATCACCTTTGTGGATGCGGATGATTGGCTAGAGGTAACCATGCTGGAGGAACTGTATCAAGCATGTAGGCTAACAGGCTCCAACATTGCAAAATGCGATTTATACTGGCAGGAAGCGGAAGGAAGTAGGCAATTACAATATCCATCCAACACCTATTGTACTTTTAGTGCAATAGAGTGTTTAAATAAATTATTTACAGAAATAGGGGAAAGCCATTTTGGTTTCGCAAGCTGCAAATTGTATGAAAAATCTTTTTTAGATATGCATAGGCTTCGTTTTGATGAAGCGATGAGTTTCGCTGAAGATACTGTTTTTTTAACGAGAGCCGTCATAAAAAACCAGTCTATCTGCTATGTACCAAGACAACTTTATTATTATAATGTGAACAACGAAAGCTCTTTAACTAAGAAAGCAATGGTTAATTTACGGAATAATTATGATGTCTTGTATAAAAAGCTCTTAATGGAATTACTGCGTGCAGAGGTTTATGCGGAAGTGAAAAATAGCTTTTTGAATTACCAGTTTGAGGGGTTACTAGTTATTCTTCATCAAAGCGCAACGAAACAACAAATGAAGTATGAGATGCAATCCTTTTTAAAGGCTTATCCAGACATACTAAAAGTTAAGTTAATTAATCGCAATATGAAACAGTTTGTTTTTTTAAAACTAATGAAAATGAATTGGTTTAGCCTATCTTCAACACTGATCTATTTGAACGTAAAAAAGCCTAAAGTTATATAGCATTGTAAGATCCGATATTTTATTTTGCGTAATCATTGTCCTCGCGTTACAATGAATGATGGTATGATAGGTGCGAATGAATGTCTCTAAAATCCTATAGAGACGGAATGAAAGAAAGAGTGGTTAAAAAATGAAAGTTTTATTTATTGGCGATATTGTTGGATCAATTGGGCGAGATGCGGTGGAGAAATATTTACCTCGCTTAAAAAAGAAATTTAATCCAGATGTTGTAATCGCAAATGGTGAAAATGCTGCGGCAGGACGTGGGATTACGCGTAATATTTATAATAGCCTATTACAGATAGGTGTAGATGTCATTACAATGGGCAATCATACATGGGATAATAAAGATATATTTGATTTTATTGATGATGCAGACTATTTAATTCGACCAGCCAATTTTTCAAATGAGGCACCTGGTAAAGGAATGGTGCAAATTTCGAAAAATGGCGTGACATTATCTGTCATTAATTTACATGGTCGTGTATTTTTGCCTCCTCATGAAGACCCATTTGCAATGGCGGAACAATTGATTGAGGAAGCACGTCAAACATCACCACTTGTTTTTGTAGATTTTCATGCGGAGGCGACGAGTGAAA
This sequence comes from Lysinibacillus sp., assembly GCF_032093475.1. Taxonomy (NCBI): domain Bacteria; kingdom Bacillati; phylum Bacillota; class Bacilli; order Caryophanales; family Bacillaceae; genus Lysinibacillus; species Lysinibacillus sp. Next base: position 29,134 of record NZ_DAMDAY010000029.1, read on the forward strand.
AGATCGCCCTTGGCTGGCACTTAGATGGAAAGGCTTCAGCGGTTGTTGGGACACATACTCATGTACAGACAGCAGATGCAAGAATTTACCCGAACGGTACAGCCTATATTACGGATGTTGGTATGACAGGTCCTTATGATGAAATTTTAGGCATGACAAAGGAGAGCGTCATTTATAAATTCCAAACTAATATGCCTTCACGTTTTGAAGTGCCAAAGAAAGGGCGAGAGGTATTAAGTGGATTCTTTGTAGATATTGATGATCGAACAGGGAAAGCTACTGCATGTGAACGTATTTATATAAATGAAGATTATCCGTTTCAAGGATAAAATAAGTCGAAGTTTGTTGGTTTACAACTCTTTTAGTGGGATACAGGATTCTTAGTCTATTTCCTTCTTGCGGAGCATAAAATGTGCTACGGACAATAACTTGAGGTCCAAAAAAGGGGGACATGAGTTGTTGAGCGTAAACACTATTCGCGAAACGGGGAGGAATAATTGTGGATTCATTAAAAGTATCATCACGCTCTAATCCAAATTCAGTTGCAGGTGCATTAGTCGCGGTAATCAGAGAAAAAGGGCAAGCAGAAATGCAAGCAGTTGGGGCAGGTGCACTTAACCAAGCCGTGAAAGCAGTGGCCATTGCACGCGGATTTGTAGCGCCAAGTGGCACAGATTTGATTTGCGCGCCGGCGTTTGCCGATATTTTAATTGCTGGTGAAGAACGTACAGCCTTGAAGCTGCTAGTGGAAAAACGTATTCGATAAAATTGTAATGAAGTAAAATGCCTTGTCACATAATAATGTGGCGAGGCATTTTTTCATGTTCTACATATGATACATGTCACTTGAAAAAGAGGCTTGATTTTGCTTAGATTTGAAAATTACAACTTTATGAACAGGATTTTCAGTCAAAGGTCTGATTTTCGCCTAAATCGTTGAGAAACAATAGTGCAGACGGTTTCTTCGTGTTAAACTTATGAAGGAAAAATAATAGTACACATTGGATTTAAGGAGTTGTTGACATGTTACATCAGCTTTCATGGAAAGTCGGTGGGCAACAGGGTGAAGGGATTGAGAGTACAGGTGAGATTTTCTCAATGGCAATGAATCGTCTAGGTTATTTCCTATACGGTTATCGTCACTTCTCTTCTCGAATTAAAGGTGGCCATACGAATAATAAAATTACAGTTCGTCCAACAGAAGTACGTGCAATTGCGGATGATTTAGATATTTTAGTGGCATTCGATCAAGAAACAATCGATGTCAATTATAAAGAGCTTACAGAGAACGGTGTTATTTTAGCAGATGCGAAATTTGATCCTGTTAAACCAGAAGATTCAAAGGCACCTTTATTTGCTGTACCATTCACTGAAATCGCAGCAGAACTTGGTACTTCGTTAATGAAAAATATGGTGGCAATAGGATCTACCGCGTCATTACTAAATTTAGAGGATGCCGTGTTCCAAAATGTTGTTGATGATATTTTTGGTAAGAAGGGCGAAGAGGTCGTTCAAAAAAATATGGAAGCCATTACACGTGGTCGCCAAATTATGAATGAGCTTTTAGGTGATCGTGTAGGTGAATGGGAGCTTGCACCTGCAGATGGTAAACGTCGTATGTTTATGATTGGGAACGACGCTGTGGCGCTTGGTGCATTAGCTGCTGGGACACGCTTTATGGCTGCATATCCAATTACGCCAGCTTCTGAAATTATGGAATACTTGATTAAAAAATTACCGAAATTCGGCGGGACAGTCATCCAAACGGAAGATGAGATTGCTGCAGCTACGATGGCTATTGGTGCTAACTTTGGTGGTGTACGTTCCTTTACTGCTTCTGCAGGTCCTGGTCTTTCATTAATGATGGAAGCAATAGGTCTTTCAGGTATGACAGAGCAACCATTAGTAGTAGTCGATACACAACGTGGAGGTCCTTCAACGGGATTACCAACAAAGCAAGAGCAATCAGACCTAATGGCTATGCTTTACGGAACACATGGTGAAATTCCTAAAGTAGTCATCGCACCTTCTACTATGGAGGAAGCATTCTTTGATACAATCCAAGCATTTAATATTGCAGAGGAACTACAATTACCAGTCATCTTAATGACTGATTTACAATTGTCACTAGGGAAACAATCTGTAGAACCGTTCGATTACAATAAAATCGAAATTCGTCGAGGGAAAATAGTTACAGACGAATTGGAAGAAGCGGCAGACAAAGCCTACTTCAAACGCTATGAAGATACAGAAGATGGCATTTCACCTCGTGTATTACCAGGTAAATTACATGGTATTCACCACGTTACGGGTGTTGAACATGATGAAACAGGTAAGCCATCTGAAGCAACGGGTAATCGCCAAACGCAAATGGATAAACGTTTCCGTAAGTTAGCTAAATTAAAATTTGATAACCCAGTATATGTCAATGCGCCACATGAGGAAGCTGAGATTTTATTAGTAGGCTTTAACTCAACAAGGGGTGCTATTGAAGAAGTGCAAGAACGATTAAATGCGCAAGGAATGAAGGTAAATCATGCACATATTCGCTTAATTCACCCATTCCCATCTGCGGAAATGGCTCCTCTTGTAGCAAAAGCGAAAAAAGTGATTGTTGTCGAAAATAACTATACTGGTCAATTAGCTAATATTATGAAGATGAATATTGGTGGTCATGAGAAGATTGCAACAATTACTAAATACAATGGTACACCATTCTTGCCAGGTGAATTAGAAAATCGTGTGAAGGAGTTGACTCGCTAATGGCAACATTTAAGGATTTTCGTAATACAGTGAAGCCAAATTGGTGCCCAGGTTGTGGAGACTTCTCCGTACAAGCAGCTATTCAACGTGCTGCTGCAAATGTCGGCATTGAACCAAATGAACTGGCTGTCATTTCTGGAATTGGTTGTTCAGGTCGTATCTCAGGCTATATTAATTCTTATGGATTCCATGGTATCCATGGCCGTGCACTTCCAATTGCACAAGGATTAAAAATGGCCAATCGTGATTTACATGTCATCGCTTCAGGTGGTGATGGTGATGGATTTGCTATCGGTATGGGGCATACAATTCATGCGATCCGCCGTAATATCGATATCACTTATATTGTAATGGATAACCAAATCTATGGCTTAACAAAAGGTCAAACATCTCCACGTTCTGCTGCCGGATTTATTACGAAATCTACACCAGGTGGAGCGATTGAGCCATCATTAAAACCGTTAGAGGTAGCATTAACAAGTGGTGCTACATTTGTGGCACAAGGTTTCTCTACAGATATTAAAGAATTAACAGCTTTAATTGAAGCTGGTATTAACCATAAAGGCTTCTCATTTATCAATGTCTTCTCACCTTGTGTAACGTACAACAAAGTGAACACATATGATTGGTTTAAAGAAAACTTAACAAAACTAGCAGATGTGGAAGGCTATGATCACTCAGATCGTGGAATGGCGATGCGTACAGTAATGGAACATGAGGGCTTAGTAACAGGTATTATTTATCATGATACAGAAACAACATCGTATCAGCAAAAAGTACCTGGCTACTCTGAGTTACCATTAACAGATATCGATATCAAAATGAGTGAAAATGATTTTAATGAATTAGTAAAAGAGTTTATGTAAAATATATAGGCAAAGCATTTGGAATGATGTCATTTCCAAATGCTTTTTTTGTTTCGCTATTTATAAAACTGAATTTGGAATCCTTATAAAATCCTTATAATTATTTTTTATACTAAGGTCATCGAAAGGATGATGACTACTTATGAAAGAATTGATTTTGAAAACGGAAAATCTTTATAAAGCTTTTAAAGGTCAAACAATTGTGGACAATTTATCTTTAGAAATCCAACGAAATACCGTTTATGGTTTGCTCGGACCTAACGGAGCAGGGAAGTCAACAACATTAAAGATGATTACTGGCATGCTACAGCCTAATGCAGGGGAAATCATTTTTAATGGGCGTCCATGGACACGAAATGATTTACAAGACATCGGTGTCTTAATTGAAACCCCCCCTCTATATGAAAATTTAACAGCAAAAGAAAATTTAAAAGTTCGAACGGTAGCGTTAGGTCTACCGCAAAGTCGTATTGAAGAAGTATTAGAAATTGTAGATTTAACAAATACGGGAAAGAAACGGGCTGGCCAGTTTTCCTTAGGTATGAAACAAAGATTGGGAATAGCCATTGCGCTGTTAAACAAACCAAAGCTATTAATTTTAGATGAACCGACGAATGGGCTAGATCCAATTGGAATTCAAGATCTACGGAAGCTTATTCGCTCATTTCCTGCCCAGGGCATCACAGTTATATTATCTAGTCATATACTGTCTGAGGTGGAACAAGTCGTTGATGACATTGGCATTATTGCTGATGGCAAATTGGGCTATCAGGGAATGGCACCACAGGGACAGGAATTAGAATCTTTATTTATGCAGGTTGTGTCTGCTAATAGAAAGGCAGGCCATTAACATGATAGCAATTATAAAAGCAGAACAATTAAAATGGAAGCGATCTTTTATCCCAAAATTACTTTGGCTTACGCCCATTATGACATTACTTTTAAGTGCTGTACTTATGGGTGGGACTTTCTTTCAAACAGGTGCTTATAACTGGTGGTACTCCATGCTTTTGCCAGGAGCTTTGACGATCTGCTGTGCTTTAGTGGTGGAAAAAGATAAAAAAATGAAATATCATAGTTTACTTGCATTACCACTTAACCTGAAAAAAATCTGGCTTGCAAAAATACTTGCAACAAGTTTATGGTTACTACTAATTACGATTATTTTCTTTATAGGAATCACAGCAGGAGGTTTGCTTTTCAATCATAGTTTACCTCTAACAAGTAGTTTACTGAGTGCTCTCATCATTTTTCTTACGTTTTTGTGGCAAATTCCCTTATGTCTTTTCTTAGCAGCTAAATTAGGCACCTATTTAGCTATTTTGATAAATTTAGTAGCTAATATCATTGGGATTGTTGCTTTTGCAGACGGGGATTTGTGGTATTCTTATCCATTTGCAATTGGAGCACGTTTATTATGTTCAACACTTGGTATATTACCAAATGGTTTGCCAGTTCCAGAAGGAAGCCCATTATTCAATAATAGTGTTATACTTCCAGGCTTACTAATTGCCTTAGCTTTATTTATAATGATTAGCTTCCTGACTGCAAAGTGGTTTCAAAATAGGGAGGCGAAATAGCTGATGGTCATGTTACGATTATTAAGAGCAGAATGTCTTAAAACAAAAAGAACACCTTTTTTACTCACACATCTACTGGTCCCCCTCATTATTTCAGGGATCTTTTTAGCCTACTACACTTATTCACCATGGGATTTTCAAGGAAAGGTAACAGCATATTTTCAGGGATTAGCATGTGGTTTACCTATTATTATAGGATTGGTGTGTGCTATGGCATCTGAACAGGAGGCAAACGCAGGTCATTTTCAGGTAATGCTGGCTACAACGAACAGAAAAATCATGACATACATGGCTAAACTGTTACTGTTATTGCTCTTTAGCCTTGGAGCTATTTTTCTTTCTATAGCAATTTTTAGTATAGGCTTTATAGAACTATTACATGAAGTACATTTTGATTATTCATTTTATAGTATGGCTGCATGTATTCTATTCGGCAGTCATGTCATTATATATATATTACATTTATTTGTTAGTCTCCAATTTGGAAAAGGAGCTTCAATTGGACTTGGTATAGTAGAAGCTCTTTTGGTTGCTTTACTGCTTACAGGCTTAGGAGATAGTATTTGGCCATTTTTACCTTATGGATGGAGCGGGCACTTCATTTCCTTATGGATCATAAAGTCTGTAGGAATGGATATAACATTGCTCGAGGCTAGCTTGCGTCATGGTATCATAGCTTGTATAGGAGGCATATTAGTGACCTTTATACTGTCGTGTCTATGGTTTGGGAAATGGGAAGGCAGAGCATCAGAACATTAGGAATGGATTTGAGGGTTAGTTATGGCGAATATATTAGTAGTTGATGATGAGGAAGATATTTTAATGTTGATTAAAAATTCACTTCGAACAGATGATCATTTAGTAACAATTGTATCCGAACCAACAGAAGTTGCTAAGCTAGATCTAGGTATCTTCGATTTAATTTTGCTCGATGTGATGATGCCTGCTATTGATGGCTTTACACTATGCGGACAAATTCGCTATGCAGTGGATTGTCCGATTCTTTTTCTTACTGCTAAATCGTTAGAGGAAGATGTTATGTATGGTCTTGGATTAGGTGCAGATGATTATTTAACCAAACCCTTTGGCATTGGGGAGCTACGTGCAAGGGTCAATGCCCATATTCGACGTGAAAGAAGAGAGAAACGGAGCATTCTTTATATCGATAATGTGCATTTTAATCTTTCAGGTAAAGAGCTTTTTGTTCATAATGAGCGAGTCATGCTAACTAAAAGTGAGTATGAGATATGTGAATTTTTAGCACGTAATCGGGGACAAGTTTTTTCAAAAGAACAAATATACGAAACGATTTTTGGATTTGATGGCAAAAGTGATAGTACGGCGATAACAGAACATATTAAAAATATCCGCTCAAAGCTACATACTTTTGACATAGATGTCATTAACACGGTTTGGGGGATTGGATATAAATGGAGTCAATAAAACCGAGGAAAGGAACACGTCTTCATACATTTTTCCTTAGGTATTTATTATTTCTTTGCATAGGGATTATTTTATTAGTGGCACTGCTAATGGGTCTATTTATGTTTGCCTTTTCGGCTAATATCATTTTGCCAGCAAATTATGCAGAAACTCAGATTACTAAGGTGAAAAATTATATTGCTTCAAGCAGTTTAGTTACAGACAATATGATTCCTGATCTTGTAGACTACGCTGTTATATCCAATCAAGGGAAATATCTTTCTGGCAATTTAACAGAAAAAGAGGCTCTCCATGCTTTTCATTTGCAGCAAAAGGGGGAGAGGCAGAGTAGCTCTAGGTTTTATACATTTATT
>NZ_DAMDAY010000029.1:36148-39475 GCF_032093475.1 Lysinibacillus sp.
TGAACGAGAACAGGAAGTGTGTATTCTACGCTATAGTTTAGTTCCCGAGTATCGCTCCACTATTATAAGAAAGTACTTACCCAACCCTCAACTAACAGTGTTACTGTTATTTATTTTAGGAGTAATTTTGCAGGCAACAGTGCTTGCAGTTCATTTCGGCAGAAGGCTTAAACGGAAAATGTCGGGCTTACAAGTGGCCATTGAAAAAATCCAAAATCAAAATTTGGATTTTCATTTAAAACCTTCTGGTATTAGAGAAATAGATGATATTGCACTCTCTTTTGAGCAAATGAAGGAAGCATTAAATCGTTCATTAACACAACAATGGGAGGCAGAGAGGTCGCGAAGAGAACAAATTTCTGCACTTGCCCATGATTTGAAAACACCTCTTACCATTATTCGGGGAAATGCGGAGCTTTTACAAGATACTGTTCAAGATGATATACAAAAAGAATATAATCGTTATATATTAAAAAATACCATTGAAATAGAAAAATTCACAAAGCAATTAATGGACATATCGAAGATGGAACAACATGTTGTGAATGCAAAAACAAATGTAGAGTTAGATTCCTTTGTTCATAAGATAGAACAACAAATGAAGGCTCTTGCTTTGGAAAAAAGACTCGAAGTAGATGTAGTGAAAGATAAATTGCCTGCTGTTTTGATGATAGAGGAGGAACTCTTTTATCGGGCTCTTTTAAATGTGATTGTTAATGCTGTTGAATATACACCCAATAATAGCAAAGTCACTTTATCGGTTGCTGGAGAATTAAACTTTGTTCATTTTACTGTGACAGATAGTGGTCCAGGTTTTTCATCGAAAGATTTAAAAGAAGCAACCAAGCAATTTTATCGAGGGGATCCAAGTAGGAATTCTGCAAAACATCATGGGATGGGGCTTTACATTGTAGAATCGATTATTCAAAAACATGGTGGAACATTGACGCTAGCTAATAGTTCGATAAAGGGTGGAGGAAAAGTGACAATCACAATTCCAACGTCAGGGTTGTAAATCATACTTGTCCGCAAAAACCAGGCTTCCGCGTGTATTCCATCTAAGCCTCTGTTAAATCATTAAGAGCTCCCCAAAAATAGCAGAGGCCAGTACAGGCAATGTTTGTCTAAACAATGCTACAATAAAAGAAAAAAAAGAGGCGATGACCGTGAATAACGTCATTGATTTTATTGCAAAGAAAAAGGAACGTGAAGAAAGAAAGCGTGCACAGGATTTAGAACTTTATGTAGCCACACAGTGCAATTTTCAGCAGCCTGAAAAAATAGATGCTCTTGTAGATGATAAATTGATTGAAGTAAAGGATCATACATTATTTCTGGGCTTTTTATCCATTCTAAAGGATGAGCAAATCGAGCCACTCGCTATTTTTCAGGATGTTTTTACGTTAGAGCCTTCTCGATTTGAGCTGTCCTACAATATGAGATGGTGGTCAGTTGTGCAGCTAGCATTTACTTTTTTAACAATTCTAAAGGAACATGAGCCGCATACATATGCAGATTTCTTAGGTCTCTCCAACTAATCAACACAATAAATATTTCATCCCTGTCGTTACATTCGAGTAAGGAATTATTTCGGCTATCTGTCATAGTCTGAAATTGTATGTGATTTTACTTTTCAATACGTCCAATTTTGTGTAAGCTTGGTAATTTTTTGGGTTTTTATTGTACTGTTCTTATTAAATTGGAAAATAATGGTGGGTTCCATGAAAAAATTAGGTTTACTTAGAATATTGGCATTTATAGTTATAGTGCTAATACTTTTTTCAAATGGGGTTCAAGCCCATGATTTTCTTATTTTATTGTTTGCTGTTTTCTTTGTAGGTGTTCCATGGTACCAATTTTTTAAAAGGTAAAATGAATTAGAGCTTAACACATATAGTCGACTTAAAAATTTCTATATTCATTTCTATTCTGTTCAATGCTTAATATTTTGATTGCTGTCGAAACCAAAAATTTATCTAAAAAACAAACTCACACATTTTGATTATTTTCCTCAAAATGTGTGGGTTTTATTTATTATAAGGAAATTAAAGCAGGAGAACTGGTTTTATAAATGGATTTTGCTATTTTAAATTTAAAGATTTTTATAATTTCTCAATAATTTTTACTAAATATTTTAATGCACTCCATACTTGCTTAATGTTTGTTTTATACCATAACGTTTGTAAGCAAATAAAAATAAACAAAAACAAATGGAGGTCCAACACATGGCAATTCAAAAGTGGTGGAAAAAAGGTCTAATTGGTGCATTAACAATTTCCATGTTAGCAGCTTGTTCTGACAGTTCATCTAGTGCAAATGAAGTAAGCAAAGATTTATCGCTTGAGGAAATTAGGGAGAAAGCGAAGGAAGAGGGTACTGTTAATTCCGTTGGTATGCCAGATACATGGGCGAATTGGGTGGAAACTTGGGAAGAGCTTGGAGCCGAATATAGCATAAAGCACAATGATACGGATATGTCGAGTGCTGAAGAGTTAGCGAAATTTGAAGCAGAGAAGGATGATGCTACAGCAGATATTGGCGATGTTGGCATCGCTTTTGGTCCAATCGCTAAGGACAAGGGCTTAACCTTACCATATAAAACTTCGTACTGGGATGAAATACCTGATTGGGCTAAGGACGATGAAGGACACTGGATTGTCGGTTATACGGGGACCATTTCATTTTTAACAGATAAAAATAATGTGAAGAATCCTCCAACTTCCTGGGAGGATCTGAAAAATGGAGATTACACAGTTAGTATTGGGGATGCCTTAACGGCAAATCAAGCTCAGTTTGCTATTTTAGCTGCGGCAATGGCATTTGGGGGAGATGAATCGAATATCCAACCTGGCATTGATTTTTTTGCTGAGTTAGCAAAACAAGGTCGATTACAAGGAGATCCATCCGTAGCAAATTTAGAAAAAGGAGAAATTGATGTCGCCATCTTATGGGATTTTAATGCCTTAGGGTATCGTCATCAAATTGATGAAGAACGTTTCGATGTAGTGATCCCATCTGAAGGATCTGTTACTTCTGGCTATGCAACGATTATTAATAAGTATGCAAAAAATCCACATGCTGCCATGCTTGCTCGCGAATACATTTTATCCGATGCTGGTCAAGAGAATTTAGCAAAGGGCTATGCACGCCCAATTCGAGAAAAGGTAGAGTTACCACAGGATGTAAGGGATCTACTATTACCAGCAGATATGTATACGAATGCTCAACCAGTAAAAGATCAAAAGAAATGGGAAGAAACAACAAAGCAAATTCCTCAATACTATCAAGAGCAGGTGTTAATCCATGCAAAATAACAAAGTGGTACTC
>NZ_DAMDAY010000030.1:0-20959 GCF_032093475.1 Lysinibacillus sp.
TAATGCTTGTAGCGGTAGTCACGAATATCCCCTGCTTCTACTGCTGCCTTTACTGCACATTTTGGCTCTTTCAAGTGTAAACAACCTCTGAATTTACAATCATCCGCAATTTTAGCCATTTCCGGAAAACATGCACCTAGTTCCTCTTTTTCAATTTCATCAAAATCAAAAGAACTAAATCCAGGAGTATCTGCCAGTAAACCATCACATACCTCAATAAGCTCAACATGACGAGTGGTATGTTTTCCTCGTCCTAAACTTTGCGAGATTATGCCTGTTTTTAAATTGAGATCAGGAATTAATGTATTAAGCAATGTTGATTTACCAACGCCAGATTGGCCTGCTAATACAGTCGTTTTACCCTTTAAAATAGGCTGTAAACGTCCAATTAACTCTTCTTCATCTTTATAAGTTTGTAAAACCGTATAGCCCATGCTTTGATAATCTTCAATATACTGCTGTAATTCCTTACGCTCTTCAGGATTTAGTAAATCCATTTTTGTTAAACAAATAATAGGATGAACATGGAATGATTCTAACACCACTAAAAAGCGATCTAGTAAAATGGTATTGAAATTTGGCTCTTTTACGGAAAATACTAAAATACCTTGATCAATATTGGCAATTGGCGGACGAATCAATTCATTTTGACGCGCTAATATCTTTTGAATCGTGCCATCCGAACCTTCTGTTTCCATTGTATATTCTACCATATCGCCGACAAGCGGAGATTCTCCACGATTTCGAAAAACCCCACGCCCTCGACATTGTATAAGTTGCTGACCATCATAAACATAGTAATAACCGCTTAATGCTTTTCTTATTTGGCCTTGCGCCATCCAATTCCTCCTTAATTGACATCTTTATAATTAACTTTGTCTTCTAAAATTATTTCTGAGTCACGAATAATTCTATAACTTGCATCTTTGCCCTCTTCAATAACAAGCTGTATATTGTAAGTCGTATCCTCTACAATCGAAAATTCTTTAACTGGTTCTGAAAATGTATGATTTTTATCCTGAATTTCAATACGAATTTTTTGCTCTATTCCCTCTTCTGTAGGTTTATACTCGATATTTACAGGGATAATTAATGTTTTCTCTGGCTTTTTAGCTGGTCCTTTACTCATTACAACCGATATAACAGAACCTTCCTCCACCATAGTACCTGCATTTGTTAATTGTGAAATCACACTACCAGCTGGGATCGACTCATGATATTCTTCACGAGATATACGCCAGTTAAGACCCACTCTATTCACATAATCATCCATATCAGCTTTCGTATAATTTACAACGTTTTCAACCCTTACCATCCTAACACCTTGGCTTACTTTAAACGTGATTGTCTCCTCTTTTGCTACCACTTCTGTATCCGCGGGAATACTTTGCTCAATAATCCTGTCTTCAGGTTCACGAGAAGGAACATCCTCTTTTATAACCTCTTTATATTTTCCTTTTATTAAAGCTTCGACTTGACTATAATTTTGTCCTACATAATTATCAACGGTCGTCATCTCTACACCTAAGCTAACAATTAAGTCAATCTCTGAGCCTTTTGCTCGCATTGAATTTTTAGCTGGATCTGTTTCGATAACCTTACCCTTTTCAATTTCCTCGTGATTCCGCTCCTGAGGCTCATCACCAACGACAAATCCCTCAGCTTCTAATTTCTTTGTAGCGTCCTCTACGGTTAAATTTGTTACATCAGGTACTGCCACTTTTTTCGGGCTAAATGCATCTGTTGCAAATAAAAAGAATAAGAAGATGACAATAGCTACTAAAAGTAATCCAGCAATATACTTTGGCCAATTTTTCTTTTTTGCCTTCACTGGAGTTGGTTTTTCACTATTTTTTTTAGGTTTTGGTTGAGATGGAGCTTTAACTTCCACAATCGGTTCAATAACTCTTGTTTTGGTTAAATCTTCGTCCTTTTTCAGAACCTGCTCTTTAATAATTGGAATGGCTTTTGTCACATCATTATCAACTGGCACGACAAATTTCGGCTCATTTATTCGATTTGGTGATAATACTGTTTCCAAATCATCATACATTTCTTCGACTGTATTATAACGATGAGAAGCCTCTTTCGCAGTAGCCTTAAGCACCACATTTTCCAAACTTTGTGGAATAGTTGCATCGAAAGCACGGACAGAAGGCGTTTCTTTCTGCAAATGTTTGAGTGCAATTGAAACCGCTGATTCACCAGAAAATGGTAATTCACCTGTTAATAATTCATATAAAACAATACCGAGTGCATAAATGTCGGATTTGTTTGTTGCCGTACCACCACGGGCTTGCTCTGGTGATAAATAATGCACCGTACCCAACACTGAATTTGTTTGTGTAAACGATGTAGCACTTAACGTCATGGCGATACCAAAATCAGTTATTTTAACATTGCCCTCTGCATCCATTAAAATATTTTGCGGTTTAATATCACGGTGAATGATATGATTTTCATGTGCATTGGCAATTGCAGATGTTAATTGCTTCATAATGTGCACGCTTCTGGCAGGTGAAATAGGTGCAAATTCTTGTATGTACTGCTTTAACGTTTTTCCTTGAACATATTCCATCACAATATAATGTAGATCTCCATCATCACCTACATCATAAATATTAACAATATTCGGATGTGTAAGACTTGTAGCAGACAGTGCCTCACGTTGAAAACGTCGATGTAATTCATCCTCATTGGAAAAATCGTAACGTAATATTTTAATGGCTACATCACGGTTTAATATCATGTCATGTGCTAAATAAACATTCGACATACCACCGCCGCCAATGAGTTCTAAAATTTTATAACGGTCACTAATTCTTTTACCTACAAGCATTCTTACACCTCCTCATCCTTTTTTGTTAGTAGCACGAGGGAGATATTATCTTCTCCCCCGCTGGCATTTGCTAATTCTACAAGCTTACGCCCTTTCTCCCCAATGGAATCTGGATACGTAATAATAGATGCCATTTCATATACAGTAAGTTTATTACTTAATCCATCTGAACAAATGAGTAAATACGATTCTGATGCTAAATCAACTTCATAAAAGTCTGGTTCTATTGTTTCTTCTGTTCCAACAGCCTTTAAAATGAAATTTTTCTTCGGATGTGTCAAAGCCTCTTCTTCACTTATTTCGCCATTTTCAACCAGTACATTTACATATGAATGATCTCTTGTTATTTGTTGTGCACCATCTTCAAAGAAATAATACACACGACTATCTCCAACATGTGCAATGAAGCAATGATGCTCTTCTATTAACACCGCAATAAACGTCGTGCCCATTCCTTTACAGTCTTCATGTGATAAAGAATAGTCATATATTGTTTTATTTATTTGCTTAACTGTTTGTAATAACCATTCTTTTTTTGATGTTGTTGATACAAAATGATGCGCGTCTGCCTGTAAAAAAAAGGATTCCATCTGTTTAATTGCCATATCACTTGCCACATCACCAGCATTATGACCACCCATGCCGTCCGCTACAAGTGCTAATGCAAGCCCGTCAGGACGTTTAAAGAATGCAGCACGGTCTTCATTAATTGATCGTTTTAAACCAATATCACTTTCGACTGTGTATTCCAACACTGGTCACCTCGTTTCTTCAGATCTCTCTTGTGCACGTAATTGCCCACACGCAGCTGCTATATCTGAACCTTGCTCTCGGCGGATTGTTACGTTAATACCATTTTTCTTTAAAGTTTTTTCAAAAGCAAAAATTTGACTACGAGACGTACGTACATAATCACGTTCTGGCACATAGTTAACAGGAATTAAGTTAACGTGACATTTAATTCCTTTAATTAATGCAGATAACTCTTCTGCAATTTCTACTGAATCATTTTCACCAGACATCAATCCGTATTCAAAGCTCACACGTCGACCTGTTTTTTTAGTATAATAACGAACTGCTTCCATTAATTCATCTAATTTATATGCACGTGCAATAGGCATTAACTTTTGACGTGCTTCTTGGTTTGGTGCGTGTAGAGATACGGCAAAATTAATTTGTAATTGTTCATCCGCAAATTGATAAATTTTAGGAACTATACCTGAAGTTGAAACGGTTATATGACGTGCGCCAATATTTAATCCTTTTTCATGGTTAATTACTTTTAAGAAGTTCATCATTGCATCATAGTTATCGAAAGGTTCGCCGATACCCATAATAACAATGTGTGATACTCGCTCACCTACTTCGTCTAAAGTCTGCTGGACTTTGACAACTTGCTCCACGATTTCCCCTGCTAATAAATGGCGCTTCAAGCCGCCTAAAGTAGAAGCACAAAACGTACAGCCAATTCGACAACCCACCTGTGTTGTTACACAAACAGAGTTTCCATAATCATGGCGCATTAACACCGTTTCTATTGAATAGCCATCCTGCAATTGAAATAAAAATTTAATTGTACCATCTTTAGACTCTTGCTTAATAATGGTTGATAATGTGGATAAAGCAAAATTGGCAGTTAACTTTTCACGCAATCCCTTTGAAAGATTAGACATCTCTTCAAAAGTTTTCACTCGTTTATTATATAGCCAGTCAAAAATTTGAGCAGCACGGAAAGGCTTTTCGCCATTTTCCTTTAACCACTCTTCTAACTGGTGTGGCTGTAAAGAGTAAATAGACTCTTTTAAATTTGGTTTTTCCTTTTTCACTCGACGTACGGGCTTGTCTTCCGCTTCATCAACTAAATCGTTAATACGTTCATTAAATTTTTCTTGATCCACCATTAGTTGGATTCTCCTTTTTTACGAAAGGCAGCAACGAAGAAACCGTCACTACCAAAGTCTTGTGGAAAGACTTGAAGCATGCCATTAGCTTGCTTTTCCGCTAATTTTGTTGGTAAAGATTCTAGTTGTATAGCTTCCATTTCTGGATGTGCTGTTAAAAAGGCTTTAACTGTGCCTTCATTTTCTTGAGTATCTACTGTACAAGTACTGTACACAAGCTTCCCATCTATTTTCAATACTTTTGTTGCTGCATCAAGTAAGGCCAATTGGATCTTTTGAAGATTTTCTAAATCTTCTTCTCGTTTTGTATATTTAATATCTGGCTTACGTCGCATAACTCCTAGTCCGCTACACGGTGCATCAACTAAAATGGCATCAAAAGACGCTGCTTGTAAAAATTCTGCTGCTTTACGTCCATCTATTGGAGCTGTTTCTACAATATCCAACCCAAGACGTTCTGTATTATGGTCAATTAAATCTAATTTATGTGGATGAAGATCTGTTGCTAAAATGGAGCCTTCATTGTTCATTATTTCAGCTAAATGTGTTGTCTTTCCACCCGGAGCTGCACACATATCCAAGACACGCATACCTGGAGATGGATTTAACACTTTAGCAGGGATCATTGAACTTTCATCCTGTATAGTAATAAGACCTTCTTTGAATGCTTTTGTGCGTGCTGGTTGTCCATTTGTTACATGTAAACATTCAGGCATTATATCACTTTGCTGTGCTGTTAATCCTTCATTCTCTAGTTCCTCAATAGCTTGTTCAACTGATGCTTTTGTAGTATTTACACGCACTGTTTGCACAGGTGGAACATTATTTTCCTGTAACATGGCTGTTGCTACTTCTAGACCGTAGTTTGCTACAAATCGTTGCACTAACCATTCTGGATGACTAGTTTCAATAGCAAGACGCTCGATCGGATCCTCAATACTATCTGTAGAAGGAACACCACTTCGTAATATTGATCTTAAAATACCATTGACCATCGAAGCAATTCCACGATGTCCTCGACGCTTGGCAATTTCTACTGCCTCGTTTACAGCGGCATGCGGTGGTATGCGCGTTAAATAATGAATTTGATATAAGGATATTCTTAATAACCAACGAACCCAATGATCGACTGAACCGCGAATAAAAGGCTCTAAATAAAAATCGAGCGTCATTTTATGCTGTAATGTTCCATACGTAATTTCAGTTAATAATGCGCGATCTTTTGCTTCTATTTTATGTCTTTTAATGGTTTCATTTAGCAATAAATTGCTATAGGCTTGATTTTTATCAACTGCTAACAGAATAGATAATGCAGCATCTCGCACATTTCCATCCCAAATAACTACACTTTTTTTACTCATTTAAATTGGTCCCCAATCTGTAATTTAGAACCTGTGCCACGTAAATATTCCTCTGCCGTCATGCGCTTTTTACCAGCAGGTTGGATATCATATAAGGCTAACGTTGTTCCATTGCCAGCTGCAACTTCAAAATGATCTTTTGCAATCGCAACTACCGAACCTGGGTTCACCTCATGCTTACTATTACCAATAGTCGCCCACCAAATTTTAAAGTTACCATCCTCAAAAGTTGTATACGCTACTGGCCATGGATGAAGACCACGTACTTGATTGTATAAAGTAGCAGCATCCTTTGTCCAATCAATGCGCTCCTGCTCTCTGGAAATATTGCTTGCAAAAGTAACCTGTGCTTCATCTTGAACTGTACGACTATTTGTACCATTAATAATAGAAGGAAGTGTATCCTTTAATAATTCACGGCCAACCATACTTAACTTTTCAAAAAGTCTACCGGTATGATCATCTTCTTCAATCGGAATAGCTTTTTGGGAAATAATATCTCCAGCATCCAGTTTTTCTGCCATATACATGATTGTGACTCCTGTCTCCTTTTCACCATCTATAATGGCTTGGTGAATAGGAGCACCTCCACGATACTTTGGTAGTAGAGAAGCATGGACATTAATACAGCCAAGAGCTGGAGCATCTAATAATTCCTTTGGTAGTATTTGTCCAAATGCTGCTGTTATGACTAAATCAGGCTGTAAGGCAAGAATTTGCTGTAACTCCTCAGAGCCGCGTAATTTTTCTGGTTGAATAACTGGTAAGCCAAGCTCCAAAGCTGCAGCTTTCACAGGTGGTGGTGTTAATATACGCTTACGTCCAACTGGACGATCTGGTTGTGTCACAACTGCTTTAATATCGTACCCTTCATCATGTAGCATACGCAAAATAGGCGCAGAGAAGTCAGGTGTCCCCATAAAAATAATAGACGTCATTTTATTCCTCCTCTTCTGCGTACATTTCTTCAAGTTCTTCTGCTGTTACAATACGTTTAATTTTTGAATCGAAAAGTACCCCATCTAAATGATCGATTTCATGTAAGATCGCGCGGGCATCAAAGTCTCCCGCCTCTAATTCATAAACACGCCCTTCACGGTCACATGCTTCAATTTTTACATAAGTAGGTCGTTCAACCTCACCATATAATCCCGGAAAACTCAAACAACCTTCGATATCTACTTCTGCTCCATCTGTTTCAATGACAGTTGGATTAATCATTTCTAAAATATCACGTTCCTCACCTAGCTCCACAATGGCAACTCGCAAGCCAACATTTATTTGTGGTGCTGCGATACCTACACCATCATATTCCACCATTGTGTCATATAAATCATCCAGTAATGTAATAATTTCATCATTAATTTCTGTCACTTCAGCACATGGTGTTGATAGTACTTTTGCTGGGTTTTCAATTACTTTTTTAATAGCCATCTTTATTTCCTCATTTCTGCTTTAAAGCCTTCCTTTACAAAAACCTTGAAAGGTATTTTTGTAAACGGATATTGCCGCTGTTTTCACTATATAGTAGACGGATCTAAATCTACCGTCATTAATATTCCCTGTTTAATCCATTCTGCTCGATACATGGCAAGCAGGCGCTGTAACACTGGAATTAGATTTGGTTCAATTTTATATTTTATCAAACATTGATAACGATATCTATTTTGGAGGCGAGCAATACTCGCCGTTGTTGGTCCAATAATTGCTACTTGATTCGATAAATTTTCACGTAGCCAATCTGCCACTCGGCCTGCATATTCGGCGGCCATCATGACATCTTCATGAGATAATTGTATAAGAGCTACAAAATAATAGGGTGGATAGCTTGAACGTCTTCTTAAAAACATCTCCCGTTCATAAAAAGGTTCATAATCCTGCGTTTTAGCTAATTCAATGGCATAATGCTCAGGTGTATACGTCTGAATAATAACCTCCCCTGGCTTATCATGTCGTCCAGCCCTACCGCTTACCTGTGTTAGTAGCTGAAATGTGCGTTCTGCTGCCCGGTAATCAGGTAAATGTAGAGATGTATCGGCACTAAGTACACCTACTAGTGTAATATTCGGAAAGTCCAAGCCCTTTGCAATCATTTGAGTACCTAATAAAATATCTGCTTGTCCTGCTCCAAATGTCTCCAATATTTCTTCATGTGCCCCTTTATGCTTTGTTGTATCAACATCCATTCGTAATACTCTTGCTTCAGGGAACAACTTATAAATTTCTTCCTCTACTTTTTGTGTACCTGTACCAAAATAACGAATATGATCACTTTGACATTGCGGACATATTTGAGGAACATGCTCCTCATAACCACAATAATGACATTTTAATTTTTCAGTTGTCCGATGATAGGTTAAAGAGATATCGCAATTTGGACATTGTACAACCGTGCCACAATCCCGACAAAGTACAAATGACGAATAGCCACGACGATTTAAAAAGAGCACCATCTGCTCTTTTTTCTCAAGTCTTACGCGGATTGCTTCAATAAGTGATTGTGAAAACATAGAACGATTCCCTTGTCGAAGCTCTTCACGCATATCTGCAATATAAACAGTGGGCAGGGCTTGATGTAGGGCTCGTTGTTTTAATGAAAGCAGCGTATAAACACCCTTCTTAGCTCTGGCGAATGACTCTAACGCTGGTGTCGCACTACCTAAAATAATAGGACATTTATAAAATTCGCTTCGCCAGATGGCTACATCTCTTGCATGATAACGAGGCGAATCTTCTTGCTTATAAGTTGATTCATGTTCCTCATCCAAAATAATAAGACCTATATTGGTAAAGGGTGCAAAAATAGCTGAACGAGCACCAACCACAACTTTCACTTTGCCTTGTTGAATTTTACGCCATTCATCATACTTCTCACCAACAGATAACCCACTATGCATAACAGCAACCATCTCACCAAAGCGACTACGGAATCGTTCAGTCATTTGTGGAGTTAAAGAAATTTCAGGTACAAGCATAATAGCTTCTTTTCCATCATTTAATACCTTCTGTATAGCCTGTAAATAAACCTCTGTTTTGCCGCTCCCTGTTATACCATGTAATAAAAATGTTTCAGCTGTTTGCTGCTCCATAGCTGTATTAATAGCTTGTAGAGCAACCTGCTGCTCATCTGTTAATTGTAAGGCTTGAGTACGTGAAACTTCTTTCGTAAATGGATCACGAAATACTTCCTCTTGAATAAATTGAGCAGCTCCTTTATCAATTACTGCCTCTAATACTGATAAAGAAACCCCTGCTTCGTCACAAATCTGCTGGGGCGACAATATTTCGCCTAGGTGTTGACACATCCATTGCAGTAATAACCGTTGTTTAACTGCTCTAGAGGATTGTCCCAAAGCACGTTCAACAAGTTGTTGGTCTGCTGTAATTTGAACCATACGTATCTCTTTCACATTCCCCTGTTGCTTCACAACATTTTCGATTGTAACAATGTTCTCTGCAACCAGTTGCTTCAATAGAGGAAGTAAACCTTCTCGCTCAAATTCTTTAAAATTAACTTGTTGCCGCTTACCGAATATAGGCTGCACTTCTTCTGGCAAAGTTTGATTTTTTTGTAATTTAATTATTTTTTCATATTTAGCTCGCAGTGCAGATGGTAACATCACTTGTAATGCATCAATTTCATAACAAATGGTGTTATTTTTTAACCACTTCGCCATTTGAAGCATTTCTTCTGTCAGCGCTGGCTCCATATCTAAAATTTGAGTGATTCCCTTTAATTTATTCAATGGAACATCGGTTTCATGTTTCAAACCTACGATAAATCCTAATACATTCCTTGGACCAAATGGCACTTTAACACGGCATCCTAATTCAATGACACTTTCCCATTCTGGAGGTACTTGATAATCAAATGGACGGTCTACATGATAGGTAGAGACATCTACAATGACCTCCGCGATTAAAATACTCATTGTGCCTCGTCCTTTATAATATGAGACCAAAGTGTCTGTGCAAAAAACTGAGGATTCGAAGTAGCTAAGAACTGGCCATTAAGCTGCGCTTGGTCACTAAAATCAATCCAGCTATCAGAAAGTATGTTAAACATCGGTTTGCCTTGAACTTGCTGTCCAAAAGTGACTGCTTTCATTCCTTCTACAGAAACTATAGGCGTTTTCTCGGTGGTTGGTACATTCGCTGCATAAATAAAAAATGCTTGTGGATATTGAATTTTATAGGCTTCCAGTTGTTGAATCACATCATATAAATTGCTATTTTCTATTCCAATTACATGGGCGCCTAGCCTTTTTGCCTCATCTGCTAAAGCATGTCCGATTTGACCGTTTGCCTGTGGGCTAATCATATGCTGTTCATCCACTGGCACTTGTAAGGCACCTGCTATTACTAGGACTGTTTGACCTGCTAATGGTTTAGTTTTCCCTGAAAAGAAATCTTGCACAAGTGCAGTAATTTTTTCTGGTTCCTCTAGACGTCCTTTTCCGACATAACCACATGCTAAAAACCCCTCCGAAGGCTCAATAAATTGATAACCATCAGCAGATAGTCTATCCAAATTACGTTTTACAGCTGGATGGTCGTACATGTGCACATTCATTGCTGGCGCAATCCAGACAGGTGCAGTAGTAGCAAGAAGAGTTGTTGTGATCATATCATCTGCGATACCATTGGCTAATTTTCCAATTATATTGGCTGTCGCTGGTGCTACTAAAATCAAATCAGCCCAATCCGCTAAATCAATATGCGCAATCACCCTTGAATCTTTTTCATCAAAGGTGTCAAAATAAACATCATTTTTGGACATCACTTGAAAACTTAACGGATTCACAAACTGTCTAGCAGAAGCAGTCATGACGACCTTTACATTTGCCCCCGCCTGTGACAGCTTACTAACGAGCGCCACAGCCTTATAAACCGCGATCCCGCCTGAAACACATAGTAAAATATTTTTATTCATGCTAGGTGTCTTCCTTTCAAATGATAAGCTCCCAAAGAAGGATTCCCTGGGAGCTCACGGCATTCTGTATAATCAAAATCTACTGCAAACTAGCATACACGTAAACATAGTGTTTTACATGGATGTTAGATTTCGTCTTCGTACACAGCAGACTCATCCTGTGATACTTTCGTAAGTACACCTGCCGCTACTTCTTCAAGTGCTTTACCCACGTATTTATGAGAAACATACTTGTGTAAGCGTTCTGTGTCTTGTTCTTCTTGCATTTGGCGAGCGCGTTTAGAAGCAAGGCTCACTAATGAATATTTTGAATCGATTTCTTTTTTTAAAGCATCTACTGATGGGTATAGCATTGGTTTATTCTCCTCTCAACATTGACAAATATCTTTTTTCAACACGTTCTCTACGACAATGCTCAGCTTTGATAATCGCATTAATACGATCACAGGCATTCGTCACTTCATCATTCTCCACAACATAGTCATACAAGCTCATCATTTCAAGTTCTTCACTTGCAGTAGCAATGCGTTTTGCAATGATATCCTCTGTTTCTGTCCCACGTCCAACTAAACGATCTTTTAATTCCGTTAAACTTGGAGGGGCTAAGAAAATAAACAAGGCATCTGGTGCTTTTTTACGAATTTGTGCTGCACCCTGCACTTCGATTTCTAAAAATACATCACGACCTGCATCCAGCGTTTCATTCACATACGCTAGTGGTGTACCATAATAGTTACCGACAAATTCAGCGTGCTCTAATAAGCCACCTTGTTCAATTAGCGCTTCAAATTCTACACGCGTCTTGAAAAAATAGTCTACACCATCTACTTCACCTTCGCGAGGATTTCGTGTTGTCATCGAGATGGAATACTCATAATTCGTATTCGGCTGAGAAAATAATTCTTTTCGCACTGTCCCTTTACCTACACCAGATGGGCCAGACAGAACAATTAATAATCCACGTTCTTTTATCATTTATTCTCTATATCTCCCTTAATTTATAACAGACACGTGCAAGTTATTCGATATTTTGAACCTGCTCACGCATCTTTTCTAAAATTGTTTTCGCCTGAACAACAGCAACAGCTGCTTCTGTCGATTGATTCTTTGAACCGATCGTATTGATCTCACGATGTATTTCTTGCATTAAAAAGTCTAATTTTCGTCCCACTGAAATCGTTTCGAGTAATGTTTCTTCAAGCTGGTTGAAGTGACTATCTAATCTGTCTAATTCTTCGGAGATATCTACACGTTCTGCAAAAATTGCTACTTCTGCTAGTAAACGATCTTCTAACAATGTGCCATCTGCAATTTCAGAAATTCGTTCTACTAATCGTGTACGATATTTTTCAACAGCAAGTGAAGAACATAAACGAATCTGATTCACCTGTTCCATTAACTGTTCTTTATATTGTACAACAACTTCTTGCAGTTCTTGCCCTTCACGCTCACGCATTTGTACGAGCTGTTCAATCGCTTGTAAAATCGCTTGTTCAACAGCACTAAGTAAATCCTCAGGTGTAAGTTGTGGCTTTTGTTGTACAAGTGCCTGTTCCAATGATAAAAGCTCTTGCATCGTCCATTTTTCTTCAAGTGGTACTTTACTAGCTAATTGCTCCTTTGCCTTACGATACGCTTCAATTAATGACCAATTAATCTCAATAGATTGCTCTACGTTATCTAAGTCCTTCACATATACCATCACATCAATTTTGCCGCGTGACAAAGCTTGAGAAATAAGTTTTTTAGCAAAAATTTCTGCTTCAAGCCATTCTTTCGGAAATTTTGCATTGATTTCTAAAAAGCGATGGTTGACCGAGCGCATTTCCACGGTTAATTGAAAGTCTCTAGTTGTTGTGACACCTCTGCCAAAACCAGTCATACTACGCACCAAGGTTCGTCACACCTTTCTTTGCATACTGGGATTATTATAACATAAGCTCTGTCGATTATGACGACTCTCCAAAAAAAATTGGATAGAGTAAAAGCTAATTCTACCACAATTGAAGCTATATTTTAATATTCACCTAAAAAATGCTATGATAAACATACAAACAGTGTATTTGTAGGAGCTTAAAGACTGCAAAAGCAAATGCATGATGAAAAAATACGAAAGTACCAAGATGCTTGATATCATTGGAAAGAGGAATTCATATGGCATTTGATGGTTTATTTACTTATTCAATGACCGCCGACCTACAACAGCTTGTCACTGGTCGAATTACGAAAATACATCAACCTAATGCGCAAGAGGTTGTATTACATGTGCGTGCAAATGGAAAGAATCATAAATTATTGTTTTCAATCCATTCTTCTTATGCACGTGTTCATTTAACTGAGCATACGATTGATAACCCAGCAGAGCCCCCTATGTTTTGTATGCTTTTGCGTAAACATTTAGAGGGCGGTTTTATTTCTTCCATTAAACAGCGTGATTTTGATCGTATTATAATAGTAGAAATTGAAAGCAAAAATGAAATTGGCGACCCGATTGTAAGGGAAATACATGCTGAAATTATGGGTAGACATAGTAATCTATTGTTAATCGATCAAGAGCAAGGAAAAATTATTGATAGCTTAAAACATTTACCTCCATCCGTAAATAGTTTCCGTACTGTGTTACCTGGTCAACCTTATATTGCACCGCCTACACAAAATAAATGGAATCCTCTAACGGTTACAGATGATGAGCTAACATCGTTTTTTGCTGAAGCAAGGACAACGCAAGAGGTTGTAACACAGTTCGCTGGTTTTTCACCTCTTCACGCTGAAGAATTATTGTTCCGTTTGACTACAGCATCGGATACACTAACATGCTTCAAAGATTTTATGGGTTCCTTTGCGAATGGTGGCACGAAGCCAATGTATGCCATCTACAATAATAAAACATACTTCTCACCTATTGATCTGACTCATTTGCAAGGTGAAGTAACCGTTTATCCTAATGTTCATGAACTACTTGACCGCGTTTTCTTTGCACGTGCAGAGCGAGATCGTGTCAAACAACAAGCAGGAGACTTAGAGCGCTGGCTACAAAATGAAATTGATAAACTATCCTTAAAAACGAAAAAGCTTACAAAGGACTATGAGCGTGCATCAAAGCTTGATCAATTCCAACTATATGGTGAACTTTTAATGGCCAATATTTATGCCTTTGAAAAAGGTGTTAAAGAAGTTACGGTTACAAATTACTATAGTGAAACGGGCGAAGAGATTACGATTCCAGTAAGTGAACGTAAAACACCGATTGAAAATGCTCAAAGTTATTATACGAAATATACAAAGGCAAAAAATGCTTTGATTATGGTTCAAGAGCAGCTTGAAAAAACGACAGAAGAAATTGCCTATTTTGAAATGCTTGCTCAGCAAGTACAGCAAGCTTCTCCTGGAGATATTGAGGAAATTCGTGAAGAATTGGCAGAACAAGGTTACTTAAAATTACGTCATGCGAAAAAAAAGAAAAAACAAGTGAAACCTGAGCCAGAGCGTTATGTATCATCGACAGGTATAACGATTTCTGTTGGAAAAAACAATAAACAAAATGACATGCTAACATTTAAAATAGCAAAACGTACAGATATTTGGCTACACACAAAGGATATTCCTGGATCCCATGTTGTTATCCATTCAAACGAACCTGATGAAACAACATTGCGTGAAGCAGCTACGCTAGCAGCCTATTTTTCTAAGGCTAGAGAATCCTCCTCAGTGCCAGTAGATTACACAGAAATCCGACAAGTTAAAAAACCAAATGGTGCCAAACCCGGTTTTGTGATTTACTTTGAACAAAAAACACTGTATATTGACCCAGACGAAGCTGTCATTTTACAATTAAAAAAACAGTCATAAAGAGATAGAAACCGATACCATTTGTATCGGTTTCTTTTTTTATAATACACACACGTAATCCGTACTATAAAACGAGAAACAGGAACAGATTTTGATAAATTTCCACAGACAATCTTCCTTATTATAATGACTTAAAATAAACATATGAATAATCTGAACTGTTTCCTTCAATGCTTATTGACTTCTATCTTTCTTAAAAGCTAAATTAAAGTATAAAAACTTGTATAGCATTTCGGAAAGGGCGTATCTATATGTCTGTAGGAAAAAAATTAAGCTTTGGTTTCTTTACAATTATTTTGACACTAATTATTTCATTGGTGATAATGTTTCTGTTATTTTCAAACATAGAAAAGAAGATTGAAAATGCATTGGAAGGTCACGTTGCCCTAGTAGAACTAGCAGATAATATTCAATTTGAAATGGCTATGCAAGGGCTCTTCATTCGTGCCATTATCATCGAAGACAAACCTGCAAATAAAGAAAGCTTTACACAATACGCAAATATGCTAGACAAGCATGTGGAGGAAATGACCGGAAAATCTACTTCAGCTGAAATGGAAGCTTATGCAAAAGACTTAAATACATATAATGATCGTTTTAATGAGTCAGCAACAGAAGCACTAGCACTTTTTGAAGCAGGCAATCTTGAAGGCGCTTTGCAAAAAGTGAATGGTGATGTGCAACAAGCTAACAAAGGAATACAAGATGTTTCCGATAAAATCGTTAGTTACCAAAAAGATCAACTGGAAGCCGTCACAAAAGAATCTAAGCAAGCAGTATTCAATTCTCAAATTATTTCAGTTATCGCTATTATTATCGGTGTTATTCTAGGCATTTTCCTCATGATCTATATACAACGAACGATTTCTCGTCCTTTAAAAGCTGTTGTTCAAGCAGCTAATCATGTTGCTAGTGGTGAATTGTATCATCAAGACATTACCTACCAATCTAAGGATGAGATTGGCCAGCTTTCATCAGCATTTAATGCCATGAAGGGGAACTTGAAAAATCTTTTAACTCATATTCAAGACAATGCAGAGCATTTAACGGCTTCAGTAGAAGAGCTTTCTGCATCAACTGAAGAAGTTACTGCCTCAGCAGATGAGATCACAATACGTATAAATGAAACAGCGAATGCTGCTGTAGCTGCTACAGTTGCCGCTAACGAAAGTGCACATGCAATGGATGAAACAGCTATAGGTGTCCAACGTATAGCAGAGGCAACTCAACAGCTGCTTCATAATGCTGTTTCAGCATCTGAATTGGCAACAAACGGTAACACTACAGTAGATGAGGCCCAACAACAAATGAATGTAATTGATGAGTCTACGCAAGTAATTAATACTCTTGTCCAAAAATTGAGCAAACAATCGGAAGAAATAGGTCAAATAACTGCTGTCATTACAGCCATTACAGATCAAACAAACTTATTAGCGCTCAATGCAGCAATAGAAGCTGCACGTGCTGGAGAGCATGGCAAAGGATTTGCCGTTGTTGCAGACGAGGTACGCAAATTAGCTGAGGAATCTAAGCAATCAGCTAATCAAATTGTTGCATTAACCCAGGATATTCAAGAAGATACAAGCAATGTAGAAAAAGCTGTTTTAGATGGTTTGCACTCTGTCACAGAGGGTGTGAAAATCATTGGACATGCAGGACAAGCATTTGAAGCTATCGTAAAAGCAATAAATAATATGACAAATCAAATAGAAGATATATCGGCTACTTCAGAAGAAATTTCAGCCAGCGCAGAACAGGTAGCTGCCTCTGTCGCAGAAATTGCCCAAGGTGCTTCAACTAGCTCAGAAAGTACACAAATTATCGCTACAGCAAGCAAGGAGCAATCCATAACGATGCAGCAAGTCAATCAGGTGGCCTCTGATTTAAGCGAAAAGTCCTTAGATTTACAGAATCAAATCAATAATTTTAAACTATAACTAAAAAAAGTGCATTTCATATATATGAATGCACTTTTTTTGTACTTTTTTTACATGACAGCTCTTAGCTTTTGAAAGAAAATCATTTCTCAAGGTTATTGATAACGTTTTCAGCAGATTAAAAGTCAGATTTTTAGTAATTATTTGCATGCTGAATCCTCTTCAGTAAGACAATTGACATCCTCAAAAAAACAAAACTAGTAAAGTGGATTACTTTGGTAAACATCTGGCAAAAACCGTGACTTCCCTTTATGATAAATTGCTGAATAAAACAATATTCATTTGCATATATGGATGTATATATAACTAGCACGGAAATTATTTCAAAAAAACATAATTCCTTATTTTCTCTTCTCACTAAATCCATTTTTTTCTTAGTTTGGGTACCATTTTTCATACAATTGCTCTATTTTTTCTTGCCTTCATCCACAATTGGATGATACTAGAAAATTACAAAACAAGTTTCTTATATATCATTAATAGATAAAAATATTCATGTTTCGAGATCATATTTTGCAAGAAATTACCTGCAAAAGAAACTAATTCACTTAGTTTTACTTAGATTTTCTACAAATCTATACAATTCCCTCAAGGTTATACATCTATGACTTTCGATTCATTTTTTAAATATTGATAATATTATCAAAAAAATAGGAATTTTCCGTATAGTAAATCATTTTTTTATTTTTATTTTATTTTTGATATTCAGAATAGGTAATTATCAAATTTTTATTATATAAACACTCTGTTTCTTTAGTGTGATAAATCGGAAAAATTTATTAAACTCTTAAATGTCAGATAATACTATATAAATTTGAATCTTTTTTATTTTGTGCACAATGATTTTTTTGGTATATTAAATAGGAGCTTCACAAAAGGCTTAAAAATTGTATAAGGGGGATTCACATGAATAAAAACAAAAAGTTTTTATTACTAACAGTTCTTGCAGTATTTTCTTTAGTACTTGCTGCATGTGGCTTCGGTGGAGATTCGTCTGAAAAATCAAAAGACGATGGAAAAGATTCAGGTACATCTGAAACAACTTCAGGCGGCGAATTAAACTTAGTAGTAACTTCTGAGCCACCATCATTACACCCAGGATTAGCAACTGATACAACTTCTAGTGCTATTCTTACAAATGTATTTGAAAATTTAACAACATTAGATGAAAATGCTAAACCAGTTGCTGCTGCAGCTTCTGACTGGACGATTAGCGAGGACCAAAAAACTTACACATTCACAATACGTGATAATAAATGGTCAAATGGAGATCCAGTAACGGCAAAGGACTTTGAATATGCATGGAAATGGGCATTAAACCCAGATAATCTTTCTGAGTATGCTTCAATTTTTTACCCAATTAAAGGTGCTGCCGCGTATAACAACGGTGAAGGTTCTGCTGATGACGTAGGTGTTACAGCAGAAGATGACAAAACATTAGTCGTAACATTAGAAAACCCAACACCTTACTTCTTAGAATTAACAGCATTCAAAACATACGCACCATTAAACCAAAAAGTAGTTGAAGGTAATGATGAGTGGTATACAGATGCTGGTGATGACTATGTAACAAACGGACCATTCACTTTAGGTGAATGGAGACACAACGACGCAATCGTATTAAAGAAAAACCCAGAATATTGGGATGCAGATAAAGTTTCTTTAGAGACAATTAATATCGGTATGGTTGAATCTGAAACAACTGCTGCTACAATGTTTAAAGCTGGCGAAATTGATTATCTTGGTGCTCCATACCAATCTGTTGCACTTGATTCAATCGAAGGATTTAAAGCTGATGGTTCATTAAATATTGCTGACCAGGCTTCAGTATATGTTTATAAACTAAATACAAAAGATAAATTTACTGGAAACGCTAACATTCGTAAAGCGTTAACTTTAGCAATCGATCGTCAAGGTTTAATTGACAATATTACTAAAGGTGAGCAAAAACCAGCATTAGGTATGGTGCCAATCGCTGTTAGTGGTTTTGAAGAGGACCGTGGTTACTTCAAAGATAACGATATTGAAGGTGCAAAAGCTGCACTTGAAGCTGGTATGAAAGAACTTGGTATTAAAGATCCTTCTGAAATCACTGTAAACATTTCGTTCAACACTAGTGAAGCACATGCTGCGATCGCTCAATTTATTCAAGAGGGCTGGACGAAAAACCTTGGTATTAAGGTAGGTCTTGATAACTCTGAATGGCAAGTTTACCTAGAGAAACTTAATCAATTAGACTACCAAGCTGGACGTCTAGGCTGGACTGGTGACTATAATGATGCATATACATTCTTAGAAATCTATGATACTGCTGAAAATGGTAACAATGATACTGGTTGGGAAAACCCAGAATATAAAAAGTTATTAGATCAATCTAACCTAGAAACAGATCCTGCTAAACGTCTTGAGCTTCTAAAACAAGCAGAGTCAGTTATCATGACTGATTTACCTGTTGCACCTATCTACTACTACACTAATCTTTCTGTAGTACACGATAACGTGAAAAACATGCAAGCAGATGTTCTTGGTAACATTCCACTTAAAGAGGTTGTAGTAGAAGAAAAATAATTATTTATATTATTTTATCTTGCTTTTTTAGCTCTACAGCAAGAGCTGCCTCGTAGCCACTACGGCGCGGGTCAGCTCTTTTTAAAATACGAAGGCATTTATTTGTCTGAAAATTGACAAATAGAAGGAGGAGTTTTATGTGATTAAATATATTTTGAAAAGGCTGATGTATATACTTCTCGCGCTTTTCGTCATCGTAACTGTTACGTTTTTCTTAATGCGTCTCGCTCCTGGTAGTCCTTTCGCGAGTGAACGTAATTTCCCACCTCAAATCGAGGAGAAGTTAAACGAAACGTATGGATTAAATAACCCTTGGTATATACAATATAAAGATTATTTAATCGATACGGCCACTTTCAATTTCGGTGAGTCAATGAAATATAAAGCGCGTTCTACAAATGATATGATTTCTGAAAGTTTCCCTGTTTCTTTAACATTAGGGATTGAAGCTATGCTACTTGCAGTTGGATTGGGTATTTTAATTGGCGTAGTTTCCGCGCTATATCATAATAAGTTCCCGGATTATTTGGCAACGTCCTTTGCGGTGCTATTTATATCAGTACCTTCATTTATCTTAGCTGGTTTAATGCAGTATTTCTTAGCCTATAAGTTAGGTTGGTTCCCAATTAGTGGATGGAAAGGCTTTGTTTATAGTATATTACCTGCCTTTGCAATCGCTTTCTCACACATGGGCTTTATCGCAAAATTAACACGTTCAAGTATGCTTGAGCAAAACAATAGTGATTATGTAAAAATGGCTCGCGCTAAAGGTATTGGGAAATGGACAATCGTATTCCGACATACTTTACGAAATGCCCTTCTACCAGTCGTAACATATCTCGGCCCATTAACAGCTGGTGTTGTAACAGGTAGTTTCATTGTTGAACAAATTTTCGCTATTCCTGGACTTGGTAAACACTTCGTTCAAAGTATTACAAACCGTGACTATACAGTCATTATGGGTACGACAGTGTTCTACTCTATCATCCTTTTATTTGCGGTATTAATCGTTGATATTCTTTATAGTGTGATTGATCCGCGTATTAAACTGAAAGGAGCGAAAAAATAATGACACAGCAACAAATTGAAAAAGATAAGTTTAAAATTGTTGGTGGAAATCATGAAGCAACGGAAAAATTAGCTGATAAATCAGTCTCCTTTTGGAAAGAAGTATTTCTCCGTTTCTCTCATAACAAAATGGCCATCATTGGGATAATTATTTTAATCATTGTTATTTTAATGGCTACATTTGTACCAATTTTTTCTCAATACAAAGCAAGTGATCAGCTAGGTTTTTACAATGCACCACCATCTGCACAATTTTGGTTTGGAACGGATGATCTTGGTCGTGACATTTTCGTTCGTATTTGGGAAGGGGCTCGTATTTCCCTATTTATCGGTATTGCCGCAGCGATTATTGACTTAATTATCGGTGTTATTTGGGGAAGTATTTCAGGCTTAGCAGGTGGTCGTGTCGATAACATTATGATGCGTATTGCCGACGTTTTAACAGCAGTACCATATCTATTAGTTGTAATCGTACTATTAGTTGTTATGCAACCTGGTTTAAT
>NZ_DAMDAY010000030.1:20969-33969 GCF_032093475.1 Lysinibacillus sp.
GGATGGATTAATATGGCACGTATCGTTCGTGGTGAAGTATTATCTATTAAAAACCAAGAATATGTTCTTGCTGCTCGTACATTAGGTGCTAGTACAGGCCATTTAATCATTAAACACTTAGTTCCGAATGCTCTTGGTGCAATTTTAGTAACGATGACGTTAACAATTCCATCTGCTATTTTCACTGAATCATTCCTAAGTTACCTTGGTCTTGGGGTTCCTGCTCCAACAGCTTCATGGGGTACAATGGCCTCTGAAGGAAATAAAGCCATTGCCAATGCTCCTTGGCGTTTGATTTTCCCAGCAGTATTTATCTCACTAACAATCTTTGCATTCAATGCAGTTGGTGACGGCTTACGTGATGCTCTAGATCCAAAACTACGTAAATAAGGAGGTGGCCGAGATGAGTAAAACAATTTTAGAAGTAAAAGATTTAAAAATTAACTTTAAAACTTATGCAGGACTTGTCCATGCTGTACGTGGTGTTAACTTCGATTTAAAGGAAGGTGAAACACTCGCTATAGTGGGTGAATCTGGTTCTGGTAAAAGTGTTACAAGTAATGCGTTAATGAAATTAATTCCACAGCCACCTGGTATTTATGAGTCAGGACAAATTTTATTCAATGGCCGTGATTTAGTTCCGTTATCTGATAAAGAAATGTCTAAAGTACGCGGAAATGAAATTGCAATGATTTTCCAAGATCCAATGACAAGTTTGAATCCAACTATGAAGGTCGGACGTCAAATAACTGAAGTAATTTTGCAGCATAAAAAGATATCAAAAGCAGATGCAAAAAAACGTGCGATTGAGCTTTTATCACAGGTAGGTATCCCCTTCCCTGAAAAACGCTATAATCAATATCCACATGAGTTTTCAGGTGGTATGCGTCAACGTGTTGTCATCGCCATCGCTCTTGCAGCAGATCCTAAGCTTCTGATTGCCGATGAGCCAACAACAGCACTAGACGTAACCATTCAAGCACAGATTTTAGAGCTAATGAAGGAAATTCAAAAGAGTTCGAAAACATCTATCATTTTCATTACACACGATTTAGGTGTTGTAGCTAATATTGCTGACCGTGTAGCAGTAATGTATGCTGGACAAATCGTCGAATATGGTACTGTGAATGATATTTTCTATAATCCAAAGCACCCATATACATGGGGTCTACTTGGTTCGATGCCTGATTTAGATAATGATACTGATGAGCTTTTACGTACAATTCCAGGCTCACCACCAGATTTAACGAATCCACCTAAAGGTGATGCATTTGCAGCTCGTAATGAATTTGCGATGGCTATTGATTATGAACAAGAACCACCAATGTTCCAAGTTAGCGAAACGCATTTTGCAAAAACTTGGTTATTGCATCCTGATGCACCGAAGATTCCTCTTCCAGATGCGGTTGCTAAACGTATTGAAGGGTATTTAGCAAAGGAGGCACAAGAAAATGACTAAAACTGGTGCGAAAAAAATTCTTGAAATCAAAAATTTAAAGCAGCATTTTGGTTCACCAAGTAATCCTATCAAAGCCGTAGATGGTATCAGCTTCGATGTTTACGAAGGTGAAACACTTGGGCTTGTGGGTGAATCAGGTTGTGGTAAGTCAACAACTGGTCGTTCAATCATTCGATTATATGATATTACAGGTGGCGAGATTGTTTTCGATGGTGAAAATGTCCATGGGAAAAAATCAAAAAGTGAGTTAAAGAAATTTAACCGCCAAATGCAAATGATTTTCCAAGATCCTTATGCTTCATTAAATCCTCGAATGACAGCTGGTGAAATCATTGGTGAAGCCTTTGATATTCATGGTCTTTACAAGGATAAAAAGGAACGTCGTGCGAAAATTCAAGAGTTACTTGAAGCTGTTGGTCTAAACAAAGAACACGCAAATCGTTACGCACACGAATTCTCAGGCGGTCAACGTCAGCGTATTGGGATTGCACGTGCACTAAGCTTAGATCCTAAGTTCATCATTGCCGATGAGCCAATTTCTGCGCTTGACGTATCGATCCAAGCACAAGTTGTTAACTTACTAAAGCAACTTCAAAAAGAACGTGGCTTAACATATCTTTTCATTGCCCATGACCTTTCTATGGTAAAATACATCAGTGATCGTATTGCAGTAATGTACCGTGGTAAAATCATGGAAATCGGTAAAGCAGATGATATTTACAATCATCCTGTGCATCCGTATACAAAGTCTTTATTATCAGCTATCCCTCTTCCTGATCCAATGTCAGAGAAGCGTCGCCAACGTATTCCATACAAGCATACAGAGGTTGACGAAAGTGCAACCTACCATGAAGTAGGCGACCAGCATTACGTGTACGGTACGAACGATCTTGTGAAAACATGGGTTGCAAATCGATAAAATTGACACTCCTGTCGCAGTTTACAGCTGTGATAGGAGTTTTTTTATTTTATACCCTCGTTAAAGTCTTCTAAACCTATGAATACTTAATTCTATCTATTCCCCTACTAGAAAGTTAGATCACATAAAAATAGGCTCTATTCATTTGCTACGGGGTCTTTTCAGTAGTGTTAGCTAGTACTCGTTTGTCGTACTAGCTCCTCCCTCTAACCCTGTCAACGTCCAAAACCAGTAGATCTAAATGCTCTCTTTAATCACAATTAAAATGACGATACTTATTAGAGCTTGCTGATTTATATGTAGTAAATAGAATGTCCTTATAAAATTCGGCACCTTTAAATGTAGTATGATTACATTTAAAGGTGCCTATTTTTTACCCTATTATCTTCTTGACTTTGGATTTAAAGCATCTTTCAAGCCTTCTCCAATAAAGTTAATAGATAAAATTACTAATGTAATAGCTGTGGCAGGTGGTACCCACATCCAAAGCTTATCCTTTAATACATCTGAGTTTCTAGCTTCAAACAGCATATTCCCCCAGCTTGGCGTATCTGCTGGTACACCTAACCCAATAAAACTTAACCCAGATTCAGCAACGATTGTTACAGCCATTAACAGTGTTGCTTGTACAATAATTGTAGAGGCAACATTTGGTAGTAAATGCTTAATAATAATCTTCGAGGATTTACAGCCAATTGATTGTGCTGCTAGAATATATTCATTTTCTTTTTCAGCAAGCACCCTACTGCGTACAATCCTTGCAACAGAGCCCCACAATAGAAGCGAAATAACAATAATTAGA
Organism: Lysinibacillus sp.; assembly: GCF_032093475.1. Taxonomy (NCBI): domain Bacteria; kingdom Bacillati; phylum Bacillota; class Bacilli; order Caryophanales; family Bacillaceae; genus Lysinibacillus; species Lysinibacillus sp. The sequence goes on from NZ_DAMDAY010000030.1 coordinate 24,150, forward strand.
GTCCAAAGACCGGATATTTTTCCAATAAGAATTGTGTTTAAAACAATAACAAAAATCATAAATGGAAACATTAAGACAAAATCAGTAAATCTCATTAAAATTTGATCGATTTTACCGCCAAAGTACCCTGAAATAGCACCTACTGTCGTTCCAATCAACACGATAAAGAACATACAGCTTAACCCTACTGTTAAGGATGATCTACCAGCATAGAGCATTCTTGTAAAGACATCTCGCCCATTCGTATCGGTTCCCAACCAATTTTCACTAGATGGTGGTTGACTTATTTTTGTAAAATCTACCCGTACAATATCTTTTGTCGTAATATATGGTGCAAGGAACGATAAAATGATAACTAGTAGTAGAAAAGTAAGACTAATCATCGCTAATTTATTTTTAAAGAACTTTCGTCTCGCTATTACCCATGGCGAGGGGCTTTTCTTTGGTGATTTTGGCGTTAAAACTTCTTGATTAGTTACCAATGTCATAATTCCCCCTCCTTAATCCAATCTAATACGTGGATCTACTATACCGTATAATAAATCCGCTATTAAATTTCCAAAAAGCGTTAAAAACGAAAGTATCATAGTAATCGACATCATAACTGCATAATCTCTTCTTCCTACAGATTCTAGGAAGAGAGCACCTATTCCAGGATACGTAAAGATTGTTTCTGTTATTACTGCCCCACTGATTAATGTTGCAATATCAAAACCAAGGAACGTAATTAATGGAATAATGGAATTACGTAAAATATGCTTATTGTAAATTTTAGATTCTTTTGTTCCCTTTGCTCTTGCAGTTCTTACAAAATCTTTTCTACTATTTTCGATAATGTCATTTCGTAAAAATTGCGTATAGGAAGCTGTTCCCATTAACCCTAATATAAGTGCAGGTAATAAAACATGATGGAATTTACTCACATAATAATCTAAAGTTCCTGGCTCCAAACCTACGCCTACAGAGCCATTGAAAGGGAACCACCCCAATTTAAATGAGAAGAAGTAAATAGCCACAATCCCCGCAACAAATGATGGAATAGCTAATGCTAAATAATTGTACGTTCCAATCAAATTGTCCCCAAGTGTATAAGGTTTTCTACCAGCATACATGCCCATAAAAAATGCAAATATGTAGGTAATGACTAATGATGTAAATGCTAAAAATATGGTATTAGGAATACGCTGTGCAATAATCTCTGCAGCAGGTTTTTTATAAACAGTTGATTTGCCAAAATCCCCTTGTACAAAATTAACCACCCATCTTCCATATTGTTGGATAATTGGATCGTTATAGCCTAATTTTTCTCTCATTTCTTCGATGTATTGTGGATTCGTATTAGAAGGATCAATTTCACCAGCAAATGCATCTCCTGGCATCATTTTTGCTAAAAAGAATACCACCAACGAAATAAGGAGTAACAATGGGATCATGCTAAGTAATCGTCGAAGTGTATATTGAAGCATGTAACGTCTCCTTATCTAAAAATTTACTAACTAAGTCCTCTAAAGAGGACTTAGTAGTAGGTTATAGCCTTTTCATTTTAAAGCTAAATTTTATTCTTTAATATTCCATTTATAAACGTCTGTTTGGAAACCAACAGCGTTGATATGAACGCCTTGTAATCGATTATTAATACCATATAAATCTAAGTTTTCCCATAATGGAAGACCTGGTAATTCTTCATTGAAGTGTTTTTGCCATTCAACATATGTTGCCATACGTTTGTCTTTATCAAACGCTTCTTCACTTAAGCCTTTATTTAATAATTCTTGGTTCTTCGCGTCTACCCAACGACCGAAGTTCCACTCTGCGTCATTGCCCCATAATCCTGATGGATCTGGATCTGCACCCATGCTCCATGAACCGAAGAATGCCTCTAAAGCTGCATCATCGTTATCTTTCATATCATTATATAAGTTAAATTCAATTAAACTACCTGTAGCTAATTCTGTTTTTACACCAATATCATTCCAAGATTGGATAATGGCTTGTGAACGACCTTCAAATGCTGCATTTCCTGCATAGTGACCAAATGAGATTTTAAATGGTTGACCATTCGGATCCTCTACAAAACCATCACCATCTTTGTCTACATAGCCTGCTGACGCTAATAGTTCTTTAGCTTTTTCAGGATCGTATTCATATTTATTTAAGTCCGATTCTTTTGCAGCAGTCCAGAATGTACTTGGAATTACTGTGTTGGCAACTGTTGCTTTTCCTTCTAAGAAAGCATCGATCATTGCTGGACGGTTAATCGCATATAATAATGCTTGACGTAATTCTTTTGATTTAAATTTATCAAAGTCTGCCACATTTTTTAGTGTAGCTTTATCGCGGTGACCAAAACGAAGACCAATGTATGAATAACTAACACCATTAGTTTCTTCAATACGCACATTATCTAATGCTTCTAATTCTTTTACTGACTGTGGTTTAATAGACATAATGTCAATTTCTCCGTTTTGGAACGCACCTGCTGCTAATGATGGGTCGATTACTTTTACAATAACACCATCAAGCTGTGGCTTGCCCTTCCAGTAATCATCAAAACGCTCTAATTCAGAATACTCACCATCTACAACCTTTTTCACTTTAAATGGCCCTAAACCAACAGGATTTTCACGAACCTGTTTCGATTCACCTAAATCTTTAACCGCAATACCTTCATAGTGTTTCTTCGGCATAGGGTTTGACCAAAGATTTTCTAAGTTATTGATTTTTACTTGTTCGAAAGTAATTTTTACAGTATAAGGATCAACTACTTCGATCCCTTCAATTTTATCTGCTTTACCTTCTTTTTTAGCTTTTGCACCTTTGATGCCTTCTGCATAATTGAAACGAGGTCCATCATAATCTGGATCAGCAAGCGTCTCTAATGCAAATACCCAGTCATCAACTGTTAATTCTTCGCCATTATGCCACTTTACACCCTTTTGGAATGTAAACGTATAAGTTAACTTATCTTCACTAATTTCCCATGTTGCTAAGTTAGGAACATATTCTAAGTTATCATTTACATCATAAATACCTTCCATTGTGAACCCTTGAATATAACTATCTACAATACTCCCTGAATAAGCTGGGTCATATACGCCCTCAGGTGCAGTATCTGTACCAAATGTTACAATGCCACCCTCTGTAGAAGGTCCATCTGTTGTTGTCGATGTATCCCCGCTCGTATCCTTTTCACTTTCCTTCTCTGTCGTTGATGAGTCACTATTACATGCTGCTAAAAATAGCGCCATAACTAGCAAAAGCATAAATGACCAAAATCTTGATTTTTTCATTTTTTTCCCCCCGTAAATTTTATTTTGTCAATAACTTTTTTCCGTTTTTATGAGTTTTTAATAGAGGTGGCATGCTACTCTATGCCCTTGCTTCACCTCCTTTAAAGCTGGTTTAGTTAATGAACACTCTACCATTGCCTTTGGACATCTAGGATGGAATGGACAGCCTTTTGGCGGATTAGCTGGACTAGGTATATCCCCTTCTAAAACAATTCGTTGATTCTTTTTCCTCGGATCTGGTACCGGAATAGCTGAGATTAAGGCCTGTGTATAAGGATGTAATGGCTCATCATAAATATGTTCCTTATCTGCAATCTCAACAATATTTCCTAAGTACATGACGCCGATACGATCACTCATATGTTTAACAACACTTAAATCATGCGCAATAAACAAGAATGTTAAATCAAATTCATCTTGAAGTTCTTTTAAGAGATTAAGTACTTGTGATTGTACAGATACATCTAAAGCTGAAACTGGTTCATCCGCTATAATCAGTTTCGGTCTTAGTGCGAGTGCTCTAGCAATACCAATACGCTGTCGCTGACCTCCTGAAAACTCATGTGCATATTTATAAAAAGCATCTTCCGGTAAACCAACTTTTTTTAATAGCTCCATAACTTCGCCTTGTAATGATTTCAATGACTTGTTACTGAAATTCATAATTGGTTCTGCTACGATACTACCAACCATTTGCATTGGGTTTAAGGATGCGTATGGATCCTGAAAAACCATTTGAATATCTTTTCGTATCTCTCTTAAAGATTTGCCTCGCAGTTTTGTTATATCTTCCCCATCAAAGATAATTTTCCCATCAGTTGCGTCTAGTAATCTTAAAATGGTACGTCCAGTTGTAGATTTACCACAACCTGATTCTCCTACTAAACCTAATGTTTCTCCATTTTTAATAGCAAATGAAATATTATCTACTGCTTTTACATATCCAACGGTATGTCTAAAAAATCCACCTTTAATTGGGTAATATGTTTTCAAATCAATGATTTCCAATAAGTTCTCTTTTTCCTGTTTCACTATTGTTTCGCTCATGACGTCAGCTCACACCCTCTCTAGTATTGCAATCCTTGTAAAGTAAACATGAAACTTCATGACCCTCATCAATAAAGGTAAGCTTCGGTGTTACCTTGCTACATTCAGACATAGCCGAAGGACATCGGTCTACAAAACGGCAACCTAGCTGAGGCATATTTTTTAAAGACGGAACGATTCCTTGAATTGTTGTGAGTTTTTCAACTTCTTCATCGATTCTTGGAATAGAAGCCATTAATAGCTTTGTATAGGGGTGCTGTGGATTGTGGAACAAATTATCAACATTTGTTCGTTCAACTATTTTCCCGGCATACATAATAATTACGTCATCACACATTTCTGCAACGACACCTAAATCATGTGTGATTAGAACAATGGACATATCAGTTTTTGCTTGAATACTTTTCAATAATTCTAATATTTGCGCCTGTACTGTTACATCAAGTGCCGTCGTTGGCTCATCAGCAATTAATAGCTTAGGTTGACAAGCGATGGCAATCGCAATCATTACCCTTTGTCTCATACCACCAGATAATTGGTGTGGATATTCATCGATAATTTGATCAGCTCTTGGTATACCAACTTGTTTTAATAATTCTATAGACTTCCTTTTAGCCTCAGCCTTTGACATAGTAGAATGATTTAGAATAATCTCTTCTATTTGTGAACCTATTGTAAATACAGGGTTTAAAGAGGTCATCGGCTCTTGGAAAATCATACTGATATCTTTTCCTCTTATTTTATTCATTTCATCACTAGAATAATTTTCTATGTTTTTACCTTGAAACTTTATTTCTCCGCCAGTAATTTTACCAATGCCTTTAGGAAGAAGTTGCATGACTGAAAGTGACATAACACTTTTTCCACATCCAGATTCACCAACTACTCCTAGAATTTGACCTGGTTTGACTGAGAAAGAAACATCATCAACTGCATGATAGATCTCTCCATCTATATCAAAACCAGTTTTAAGGTTTTTCACTTCTAACATTAAGCTCATTTAATATCACACCTTTATTTTTTTTACTAAAATCGCTACATCCTTTATGTAAGTAATAGAATCATATGTCCAAAATGTATTCTTTAAGTAAAAGATGTAAAAAGAAATTTGCTCACAAGATTCCCGCAAAACCCAATTTTCTGAAAAATATAGACAAAACATGTTAAACCTATATCAAAAACATATCCGGCTAAAAAAACATTAAAATTTAATCTAGTGATTTCCTAAACTATAACACAGTCCCTATTTTCCAAATAAAAAAATAACTGGATTGGTATATAATATTCTGACAATTAGGCGTAATGCTATTTTATCTGGAAATAATACATTTAATCAAGTGAAATTTTACAATTCTTACACTCTTATATACAAAATAATCCATACAACTATTCCAAATAAAATTATTCCTTTTTCATTTTTTCACACTGAACATTTGTTCATTTTTAGCTTCATTTGCCTAAAGTATCATTTTTTTATTTTATTACTATAATAAAAACATATCAATTATATCTATTCCAACAACCATATAATTTACTTTTATTTGGAAAACATGATTATAAAAGGGTTTCGTTAAATTATTTCATTAATAAAATAATTTAAAATATTTTAAATTATTATTAACAAATAATTTTGCCCGTCGAAGTGTTAGATAAGTGATGCGCATTAAATTACATTACAAAAACAATTTATTTTTACAATTTCTTTATTTTTAGCCCCATACTTCTTAACAATTCATCTACTAAATTTTCTTTTTCCTAAGTCGAAAAAACAAAAAAAAACAACTATCAATAAAAATATCAATAGTTGTTTTTTATGCATTTTCACTCTTTTATATTCCAGTAACTCTATCTTTTATCGCTACAAATTAACTGATTTATTACAGCTCTCCAGCCTTTAATTTACTATGCCACTCTTTTAAGAACGGAATATCTTCCTCTTTAATAGTACCTGATTCGTTTGCTGCTTCAATTAAATAATCGAAGTTTGTTAACGATACATATTGGATGCCAGCTTCGTCAAATGCTTGTTCAGCGCGTGGCAGATTATATGTGTAGACACAAACAACCCCAAGTACTTCACAGCCAGCTGCACGTAATGCTTCTACTGCAGTAATTGAAGAACCACCTGTAGAGACGATATCTTCGACAACCACTACTTTTTGACCTGCTGCGTATTTTCCTTCAATTTGATTACCACGGCCATGTTCTTTCGCTTTAGAGCGTACATACACCATCGGTAGTTCTAATATATCGCTTACCCATGCTGCATGTGGGATGCCTGCTGTTGCTGTTCCTGCTACGATTTCTGTCGCACCAAAGTTTTCTTTAATAACAGCTGCTAAGCCGTTAGCTAATTGTTTACGAATAACTGGGTCAGAAATTGTTAGACGTGTATCACAGTAAATAGGGGATTTAATACCAGATGCCCATGTAAATAATTCTGTCGGATTTAATTCTACAGCGCCTACTTTTAACATAGCGTGTGCAATTTCATTTTGTAATGTCATAATTTATGCCTCCCATAATTCACTTACGATTTTATATGCCGCTACTGGATCCTGTGCGCCTGTTACAGCACGACCAACAACGATGAGTGATGAACCGTCACGCTTAGCACCATCAGGCGTTGCAATACGTTTTTGATCGTGTGCATCGCCACCTGCTAAACGAATACCTGGTGTCACACGTAGAAAATCATCTCCACATACCTCTGCTATTGCTTTAGCCTCGTGAACAGAGCAAACGACCCCTTGTAAACCAGCTTGTTTTGTAAGATTTGCATAATGCAAGACAGACTCTTGTAAAGATAAAGCAATTCTTTGCTCTGCTTGCATTTGTTGTTCAGTCGTTGATGTTAATTGGGTAACAGCGATTAATGCTGGTGTTTCTTTACCAGCAGGTGTCCCTGCTTCTAGTCCTTCCAGTGCCGCCTCCATCATTGGACGTCCGCCTGCAGCATGAACATTGACTAAATCCACTCCTAATTTTGCCAGACCCTTCATAGCAGATCCAACTGTATTCGGAATATCATGTAATTTTAAATCTAGGAAAATATCATGGCCTAAATCTTTTACTTTACGGACGATGTCTGGCCCTTCTTGCATATATAATTCCATCCCAATTTTCACGAAAAGGGGCTCATTGAACTTTGTTAGAAAATTAAATACTTCATCTTCTCCTGGAAAATCTAGTGCTAGTATAGGTTTCGTATTCATCAACGATGGCTCCTTCCGATAATTTCTGTTATATGTTCAATACCTAATGCGTCTAGCTTTGCTGGTAATTCATCTATTATAGTTGGACAGACAAAGTGGTCAACAAAATTAGCAGTCCCTACTGCTACAGCTGAAGCACCTGCAGACATAAAATCAATAACATCCTGCGCTTCTGTTACACCGCCCATACCAATGATGGGAATTTTGACAGCCTTATACACCTCATACACCATTCGTATTGCTACAGGTTTTACAGCAGGACCAGAAAGTCCACCTGTACCATTCGCTATGACTGGTTTACCTGTACGCTCATCTAAACGCATACCCACCAATGTATTAATCATCGTAATGCCATCAGCTCCACCCGCTTCAACCGCTAATGCAATATCAACGATGTTCGTTACATTTGGTGATAGTTTCACATAGACTGGCACCTCAGACACGGCTTTAACAGCCTCTACTAGCTCTCGTGCTGTATCTGGATCTGTGCCAAATTGAATACCCCCACATTTCACGTTAGGGCAAGAAATATTCAATTCCAACGCTTTAACATTTGGTGCAGTTGAAATGCGTTGTGCCACCTCTACATAGTCCGCTGTCTCTGTACCTGCGACGTTGGCAATAATCGGTACATCATAGCCCTCTAAAAATTTTAATTCCTCATTCATCACTTTTTCAATGCCTGGATTTTGTAAACCAATAGCATTTAACATTCCCGCCGCTGTTTCAGCTACTCGTGGCGTTGGGTTGCCTGCACGAGTTTCGACAGTCGTTGCCTTTATCATTATTGCACCCAGTTTCGATAAATCATAAAGCTGTGCATATTCACGACCAAAACCAAAGCAACCCGAGGCTGGCATAATTGGATTTTTCAAATCTAAGCCTGGAATTTGTATTGTTAACCGACTCATAGTGCCACCGTTCCTTTCGGGAAAACTGGACCATCAGAGCATACTTTGACATAGTCTTTATCTACTTGGTCCGTTGTTTTACATACACACGCAAAGCAAGCCCCAATACCACAGCCCATACGCTCTTCAAATGATAAATAACCCTCTTTTTCAGGATAAAAAGCTTCTAATGCTTTTAACATTGGTAATGGACCACAAGAATAAAAGACATCGAATTCTGGGACACGTGACTCTAATACAGTTGTCACAAAGCCCTTTGTTCCTTTTGTGCCATCCACTGTTACATAATGTGTTTCACCAAGAGCACAGAATTCATCCTCATAAAAGCAGACATCCTCTGTTTGGAAGCCTAAAACATGGATTGTTTTCACACCACGAGCATTTAATTGTTTGGAAAGTTCATGTAGTGGAGGTACACCAATTCCACCGCCAACTAATAGCGCAGTGCCTCCCTCTTGAACCACATCTACTGGAAAACCATTTCCTATTGGTCCAAGTACATTGACCTGTTGACCCTCACGATTCGTCGCTAACACTTTCGTACCACGACCCTCGGCACGATATATCATCGTAAATTGATTGTTGTCTTGATCAATATTTGCAATACTAATTGGTCGACGTAAAAGCGGCTCCAATGAATCTGACACCTTTACATGGACAAACTGGCCAGGAGTCATCTCCTGAACCAGTTCACCATGAAGTGTCAGTTCGAAAATGTTTGTCGCAATTTGCTTTTGAGAGACGACCGTCATTTTCTCTTGACGTATCATATTAGTGTACTACCTCCGCTTTAGGCATTTGTTCTGCTGTAAATGTCATAGATTCAATAACACGGACCATTGCTTCTGCTGTATCTAAAGATGTTAGGCAAGGTACACCATTTTCTACAGACTCACGACGGATTCGGAAGCCATCACGCGCCGGTTGTTTCCCTTTTGTTAATGTGTTGACAACTAGCTGTGCTTCACCATTTTGAATTAAATCTATTAATGTTTGACCTTTCGCGCCAATCTTACCAACAACATCAGTGCGTACCCCAGCTTCTTCAAAGGCTTTTGCTGTACCTTCAGTAGCTACAATGCGATAGCCTACAGTTGAGAAGCGTTTTGCTAATGCGATGGCTTCTTCTTTATCTTTATCTGACACAGTAAACAATACTGTACCTTCTGTGCGAATTTCCATACCAGCTGCAACTAGACCTTTATAAAGTGCTTTTTCTAATGTTGCATCTTTACCCATTACTTCCCCAGTGGATTTCATTTCAGGTCCTAATGTAATATCCACTCGACGTAATTTTGCGAATGAGAATACTGGCACTTTTACAAATACCCCTTTTTGCTCAGCCGCTAAGCCTGTT
>NZ_DAMDAY010000030.1:33979-38647 GCF_032093475.1 Lysinibacillus sp.
TTTGTTGCAATATTTGCCATTGGAATATTTGTAATTTTACTTAGGAATGGGACAGTACGTGATGAACGTGGATTTACCTCGATCACAAATACTTCTCCTTGTGAAATAACATATTGGATGTTCATTAATCCGATGATGCCTAGACCTTTTGCAAGGCGAGTTGTATAGTCTACTAACGTCTCTTTTTGAGCTTCTGTTAATTTTTGTGGTGGATAAACAGAGATTGAGTCACCAGAGTGCACCCCCGCACGCTCAATATGCTCCATGATACCTGGAATTAAAACGTTCTCGCCGTCACAGATAGCATCTACTTCAATTTCCTGACCTGTTAGATAGCGGTCTACTAAAACAGGATGATCAGGAGAGGCTTCCACCGCGTTCTCCATATAGTGTTGTAATTCTTCCTTGTTGTAGACAATTTCCATAGCGCGTCCACCAAGTACATAAGAAGGACGAACAAGGACAGGGAAGCCTAAACGTTCACTTATTGCAAGAGCTTCCTCTGTAGAAACAGCTGTTTCACCCTGCGGCTGTGGAATGTTTAATTCACGTAATGCTTGCTCGAATTTATCACGGTTTTCTGCACGGTCGATATCCTCTAAAGAAGTACCTAGGATTTTCACGCCATTTGCAGCTAGCTTATCAGCAAGGTTAATGGCAGTTTGACCACCGAATTGAACAACGACACCAATTGGTTGCTCTAAGTCGATAATATGCATTACATCCTCAATTGTTAATGGCTCGAAGTATAATTTATCTGACACTGAGAAGTCTGTTGACACTGTTTCTGGGTTTGAATTGATAATTATAGCTTCATAGCCAGCTTCTTGGATCGCCCATACTGAATGCACAGTAGCATAGTCGAATTCAACCCCTTGACCGATACGGATTGGGCCTGAACCTAGTACTACAACTGAAGGTTTTTCTGACTTAATCGATTCATTTTCTTCTTCATATGTGCCATAGAAATATGGTGTTTCTGATTCAAATTCTGCCGCACATGTATCAACCATTTTATAAACTGGAATAATGCCATGCTCTTTACGATAAGCATAAATGGCTTCTGGTGACGTTTCCCAAAGCTCAGCAATTTTCTTATCTGCAAAGCCTAAACGTTTTGCTGTTCGCAATACCTCTTTGTCATTTTTATTGTCAGCAAGTGTTTGTTCCATATCCACGATATTTTTAAATTTATTCAAGAAGAATAAATCAATAGCTGACCATTCATGAATTTGTTGAATTGTCACACCACGGCGTAAGGCTTCTCCGATGAAGAATAGGCGCTCATCTCCCGCCTTGCGGATTCGTTTTTCGATCCATGAATCAGAATTGTCCTCGGCATGCTTTAACTCTAAGTGTACTTGACCAGTCTCAAGTGAACGAACCGCTTTAAGCATCGCTTCCTCAAATGTGCGACCTAGTGCCATTACCTCACCAGTGGCTTTCATTTGCGTACCAAGATTACGTTTCGCCGATTCGAATTTATCAAACGGCCAGCGTGGAATTTTAGCTACGATATAGTCAAGTGCAGGCTCAAAGCAAGCATATGTTGATCCTGTTACAGGATTTTTAATTTCATCTAATGTTAAGCCAACTGCGATTTTTGCTGCTAGCTTGGCAATTGGATAGCCCGTTGCTTTTGATGCTAATGCAGATGAACGAGATACACGTGGATTTACTTCAATTACATAGTAATTAAAGCTATATGGGTCAAGTGCTAGCTGTACGTTACAGCCACCTTCGATTTTTAGTGCACGAATAATATTTAGAGAAATATTACGTAGCATTTGATTTTCACGATCTGATAGTGTTTGCGTTGGTGCTACTACGATCGAGTCGCCTGTGTGAATACCAACTGGGTCAACGTTTTCCATATTACATACGACAATGGCATTATCGGCCGCATCACGCATTACTTCGTATTCAATCTCTTTATAGCCAGCAATTGATTTTTCTAATAAGCATTGTGTAACTGGAGAATATTTTAGGCCGGATGTCACGATTTCCTCTAAATCTTGATCATTATAGCAAATACCGCCCCCTGTACCACCAAGCGTAAAGGCTGGACGAACGATTACAGGGTAACCGATTTTCGCTACAAAGTTTTTCGCTTCATCTATTGAATGGATAATATCAGATTCTGGTACTGGAGCACCTAATTCATACATTAAGTTACGGAATAAATCACGGTCTTCTGCCTTATGAATAGCGTCTAGTTTTGTTCCTAGAATTTCAATACCAAGCTCGTCTAAAATGCCTGATTGGTCTAGTTCAATCGCCATGTTCAGTCCTGTTTGACCACCAAGCGTTGGTAAAATAGCATCTGGGCGTTCTTTGCGTAAAATACGAGATACAAATTCAAGAGAAATTGGCTCGATATAAACCTTGTCCGCAATTTCTGTATCAGTCATGATTGTCGCGGGGTTAGAGTTGATTAAAATAACTCGGTAGCCTTCTTCTTTTAATGAAAGACAAGCTTGTGTTCCTGCATAGTCAAATTCTGCTGCTTGGCCGATGACAATTGGGCCTGAGCCGATTACTAAAATAGTTTCGATATCTGTACGTTTAGGCATGTTGTTTCCCCTTCCCTGCTTCTACTTCCATCATGTCAATGAATTCATCAAATAAGTGGTTTGAATCCTCTGGTCCCGGTGATGCTTCTGGGTGATATTGCACTGTGAAAATTGGATATTTCTTATGTCGTACCCCTTCACATGTACCATCATTTAATGCGATATGTGTTAATTCCAAATCAGTATCTTTTAATGATTCGATATCGATTGCATATCCATGGTTCTGCGATGTTAAGTCTGTACGGCCTGTTCGTAAATCTTTTACTGGATGGTTCCCCCCACGGTGTCCAAACGGCAATTTGAAAGCTTTTGCGCCACTAGCCAAAGAAAAGATTTGATGGCCTAAACAAATACCGAACATTGGCACTTTTCCGACTAAGTTGCGTACCGTTTCAATACCTTCTTGGACGTCTTCCGGATTCCCCGGTCCATTTGATAGCATGATGCCATCAGGATGCCAAGCTAAAATGTCCTCGGCTGACGTATTGTAAGGAACTACTAGCACATCACAATCACGTTTGTTTAATTCTCTTAAAATACCATGCTTCATTCCATAATCAATTAAGACAACTCGTTTACCACGTCCAGGAGATGGATAAGCAGCTTTTGGTGATACTTCACGAACATGGTGAGTAATGGCTGGCGTCGCTTGTAATTGTGCTACAATTTCTTCCACATTCACTTCTTCATCAGCAGCTGTCAAAATCGCTTTTACTGATCCTTTACTGCGAATAATACGTGTTAATTTTCGTGTATCAATCCCTTCAATTCCAGGGATATCTTTTGATGTTAAATAGTCATCTAATGTTAAATCACAGCGGAAGTTTGAAGGTGTTTTAGCAAGTTCACGAACAACAAATCCGCGAATTGCTGGTGTAATCGATTCAAAGTCATCACGGTTAATGCCGTAATTTCCAACTAACGGATAAGTCAATGTTACAATTTGTCCATAGAACGAAGGATCTGAAATGGTTTCCTGATAACCTGTCATTCCTGTTGTAAATACAACTTCACCTTGTGAAGCGCGCTCACTACCAAATGCTGTACCTGTAAATACTGTGCCATCTTCTAAAACTAGTAAACGTTTTTTCATTACTCTGCCTCCTGATATACGATATTGCCTTCAAAAATAGTTAGCACTGGCCAACCCTTTGCCACCCAACCATTAAATGGTGTGTTGCGTCCTTTTGATACAAAGCCTTCTGCATCAATTGTTTGTTCTTTATGAATATCAATTAGAATCATATCAGCTGAAGAACCTACATCTAATGTGCCGTATGGTAAATCAAAAATTTCAGCTGCTTTCACTGTCATCCAATCAATTAATTGTTTTAGCGTCCACTTTCCTGTTTCCACAAATTGTGTATAAAGAAGTGGGAAAGCTGTTTCAAAGCCTACAATGCCGAATGGTGCTCCTACCATACCGCAGCATTTTTCTTCTACTGTATGTGGTGCATGATCTGTTGCGATGCAATCGATTGTGCCATCTAATAGTGCTGCATGCAGTGAATCCTTATCATCTGCTCCACGTAATGGAGGATTCATTTTCCAGTTCGCATCATCGGATGGAATATCCATTTCCTCTAATAACAAGTGATGTGGACAAACCTCTGCTGTTACACGAATTCCAGCTGCCTTTGCATCTCTTACCGCACGAACAGATTCCTTCGTTGATACGTGACAAACATGGTAACGGGCACCTGCCGCTTCTGCTAGTAGAACATCACGTGCAATTTGTACTGATTCACAAATGGATGGAATACCAGGTAAACCAAGTTCTTTGTTACGTTTTCCATCATGCATGACTCCATCATAAATTAAGGAGTTATCCTCACAATGTGCCACAACAACCATATCGTGCTTAGCTGCATCTTTCATTTGCTCATACATAGTAGAGGCAAGTTGAATACCTACTCCATCATCAGAGAACGCTACAGCTCCCTGAGCTTTTAATTCTTCGATATTTGTTCGAACCTCACCTGAAATATCCTTTGTTAGGGATCCATAAGGGAGTACTCGAATAACAGCACTGTCTTCAATTAGTCCATTAATGAGCTGCATATTTTCAACCGAATCTGGTACTGGTTTTGTATTA
>NZ_DAMDAY010000031.1:0-29812 GCF_032093475.1 Lysinibacillus sp.
TCATATCCATGAATAGCTAGCTGGCGTCGAGCTGTGTCGAGCGAAGCAAGTAATGGGTATGATGTTGACGTAGTTGTTAGCATGGAAAATACAGCTTGTACACGTTTTGCTGAAACAAGACCTTCACGTACATTTAAAATAGATGTTTGTGTCATGGAACCACCGAGCTTGTGAACGCTTGTCGCAGCCATATCAGCGCCGGCTTCCATTGCGGAATACGGTAGGTCATCATGGAATTTTATGTGGACACCATGAGCTTCATCTACTACAACCGGAATATTACGATCATGAGCAATTTCGACAATACGCTTTAAATCAGCTGTAAAGCCAAAATAAGTAGGATTAATAACAAGTACTGCCTTTGTATCTGGGTAAGCATTTAATGCTTTCTCAACAGCTTCAGGGGAGATGCCATGAGAAATCCCATATTCACTGTCAACTTCAGGGTGAATAAAAATTGGAATTGCACCAGCGAATACAATCGCAGACATAATGGATTTATGAACATTCCGTGGCACTAGAATTTTATCACCTGGACCGACGACGGTCAGAATCATCGTCATGATGGCGCCACTAGTACCTTGAACGGAAAAGAATGTATGATCAGCACCAAAGGCTTCTGCTGCAAGGTTTTGAGCTTCTTTAATAGCACCCTTTGGTGAATGTAAATCGTCTAGTGGAGCAATATTAATTAAATCAATTGATAAAACGTTGTCGCCGACGAATTCACGGAAAGCAGGGTCCATCCCTTGCCCTTTCTTATGGCCTGGAATATGGAACTGTATGGGATGTCTGTTCCGATGTTTAAGTAATACGTCGAACAATGGAGTCTCTAGTTGTGACAACGCAGGTACCACCTCACTTTATAATATCTAAGAAAACAAATGAATTATAGCACCTAACGACACGAAAACATAGACTTTTCATAAAAAATAAAAGGATTTTTTTCAGGGTATCGAGAAATTAGTATCGAACGAAAGGGGAGGTACTATGAATTGGAATACACGTGTGACGGAGCTTTTACAGGTTAAATACCCAATTATACAAGGAGGATTAGCCTATTTAGCATACGCTGATTTAGCTGCTGCTGTGTCGAATGCTGGAGGTTTAGGGCAAATCACGGCTATGAGTTTACGAGATCCTGACTTGTTACGAGAGGAGATCCATAAAGTACGAACATTAACAGATAAACCATTTGGTGTTAATTTTGCAATAGGTATGCATGGGAAAGGCTATGAGGAGATGGTGCGCGTTGCTGTCGAAGAAGAAGTTCCGGTTGTGACAATGACGGGAGGAAATCCAGCACCTATATTTGATTTATTGGCAGGAACTAACATCAAAAAATTAGTCCTTGTAGCTGCACGTAGACAAGCTCAAAAGGCTGAGCAGCTTGGAGCAGATGCTGTCATGGTCGTGGGTCAAGAGGGCGGAGGTCATCTTGGACGTGATGATGTCGGCACAATGGTGCTGGTTCCACAAGTGGTTGATAGTGTGAAAATTCCTGTCATTGCTTCTGGCGGAATTGGTGATGGTCGCGGCTGGATGGCAGCTCATGCACTAGGTGCAGAAGGCATTGAAATGGGCACTCGCTTTATTGCGACAAAGGAGTGTGTCGATGCGTCAGAGGCTTACAAGGAGGCGTTACTTGCAAGTACAGAGGCTGATACAACAATTATTAAGCGCTCTATTGGTGCACCAGCACGAGCGTTACGTAATGAATTTACGGAAAAAATTTTAGAAATTGAAGAAAGAACACCAACATATGAGGCGTTAAAAGAATATATAAGTGGGACAGCCAATAAGCGTTTTATTTATGATGGAGATAGAAATCAAGGCTTTGGATGGGCAGGTCAAGTGACAGGGATGATTAACGATATCCCAACCGTTGAAGATCTAATCAATCGAATGGTTGCAGAAGCTGAAAGTATACGGTTAAAATGGGGGCATTAACATAAAGGTGGTTTTGTCGAATGGAATATTCTTATCCGTTTTCAACTGATTGGTCCACAGAGGAGATTGTGGATGTTGTTCAATTCTTCGAGGGAATCGAGAAAGCTTATGAAAAGGGCATCAAGCGTGAAATCATGCTAGCTAAATATCGTCGCTTTAAAGAGATAGTCCCTTCACAAGCTGAGGAAAAATCAATTTTTCGTGAATTTGAAGAGGCAAGTGGCTATATTAGCTATCCTGTCGTGAAACAAACAAAGGAAGCCGAAGATGGTACGATAATAAAAATTGTGCCTAAAGGTGGTCGATAAAAAAGTGGATGTGAGTCATACTCACATCCACTTTTTTATTTTTTGTGTTAAAAAACGACATATTGCATAAAATACATCAATCAAAATCCATACAAAATGAATCGAAATAGGGCTATTTTCCAACGATGATATTGTAAATAGGAAGTAGGCTTTCAAACGTTTCTTCTGTTAATTGGTGTAATTCGCTAGCAGTAAGCTTTGTTGCCTGCTCTTTTGGAATGTGTCGACCAATTAAGAACTCACCCTTTTTGACATCTCGCAGACGTATAAGCAATGCTTCAAGGTTGTCTTCTTCTTTTGCCTCTTCGAGAGAAATGGCTTCAGGGGACATATGGTCTCCAGACACAATAAAGTCATTAGGAAGCTGCTCTAGTAATGATTTATGAGCTAGTAAACGTTCAGCCATTACATTTTTTTGAGGTGCTTCATAAATAATAGCTAACACGATGAATAAATGTGTGTGCCATAGACCAATCTGAAAGTGAGGCAATGATTTATAACCTCTTTTATAGGGAGCAAAGGCAACCCAACTATCTTTTGGCGGGTTGACAGTTCTTCGAGCATGTTTGGCAACATGTGGAAAGAATTCTTCGCCTAACTGGCTAGAAAAATAAGTAGCAAACTGTTCTCCTAGCTGATTGAATTTTGGACGTACCTGTATATTTAACGCATCCATTCTTTGTTCTAAACCGTCTATTGTAAAAACTTTAAAGTCTTTGTTTGTCCACTTTATTTTTGACAATTTTATTTTACTCCTTTCGTTTTATAAGGTTTATTTTACGCTGATTTTGGGAAAAAATCTTATAACAAGAACTTTATCGAATTAGAAAAGTTTTTGTAAAAAAATTAAAAAAAGGAAGTGTTTTTTATGAAACCAATCGTAAAAATTATACGTAAAGTTGACATCGAAAAGCAATATGAACACATTTTACAATTAGAATTAGATTATGAATTAGCTTCGCTCTTTGCCGCGATGAATGAAAAAAATAACCTTGAAATTGAAAAAAGTAAAAAACGTCTGGCAGAAATTCAATCGGAACTTGAAAGTTTGCACGCCTATGCGTAATGGAAACCTAATACCTATTTAAAAAATCACTTGCTGAATATTCCGACAGCAGGTGATTTTTATTGTGACAAAGGGTAAAATAGACATTATATCTCTATGCAGTTAAAGTTTTATATTACCAAAATAAGTTATTAAGTTGTGGAAAAGGTACGAGGAGCATAAAAAGAACGATAGAAAAAAGAGCCTTTTCTTATATTCGAAGGGTGGGTTTTTAATGGACTTACAACAAATTGATGAATTTGCGAAAAGTATTATTTTTGAAGCTGGAAAACGTATTCGTGAGGCTTTTTCGTATAATCTAGTCATTGAGACAAAATCAGGTGCAAATGATCTTGTTACTAATATTGACCGAGAGACCGAATTATTCTTTATCAAGCAAATTAAAGCTTTTGATCCAACCCATAAAATCTTAGGAGAAGAAGGAATGGGCGAAAAAGTGGAAACGTTAGATGGAGTTGTTTGGATTATTGATCCGATTGATGGCACGATGAATTTCGTCAAGCAACATCGTCATTTCATGATTTCCATCGGTATTTTTGTGAATGGTGTAGGTAAGTTAGGGTACATATTTGATGTCATGCGTGAGGATCTATTTAATGCCATCGCGGGTCAGGGGGCATGGTATAACAATACACCCTTGCGTAAACTTCAGTCGGTTACAATGGATGAATCAGTTATTGGCATTAATGCACATTGGGTAGCGCCCAATCGACATATTCACCATGAAAAAGTAATAGAAATGGTGCGCAAAGTGCGTGGTACACGGTCCTACGGATCAGCGGCAATGGAAATTGCATTTGTAGTGAGTGGCAAATTAGATGCCTATGTCTCCATGCGTCTAGCACCATGGGATATTGCAGGCGGGACTATTATCGCTCAAGAGGTTGGAGCCGTTGCCACAAATTTACACGGAGAAGGCTTTGATTTTCTTCATCAGGATACTTTTATCATCGCTAATCCTTCAATCCATAAAGAATTATTGGAAAAATATATTGTGCCATATGAATAAAGAGGAGCCGTCTTTTTACTAGACAGCTCCTCTTTTTATCCTTTCCCTCTATAGGGAGAGAATTTATTCTACGGGAATTTAACTATGCTCAATCTATCTCTGTTGCAGCATACTTGCTTAAAGTAATCCTTGTGCACGTAGTTTACGCTTCATTTTAAAGGCTGTCATGAAAATGACACAAGTAGCCACAATGCCTGCTATTACACCAAATACATTACTAGCCGCAACAGAATAGCCGATAGAGCACATTGCTAATACAGCTGCTAATGCATAGATGGCCATTACGATTTTTGCACGATTCATAGCCTAGCCTCCTATATAAAAAATTGTTAATCAGATAATATTTTTTAGAATGATGGAAATTCTAATAAGGACATTTCTATCCTTCTTGTGCTATAATATCACAGTTAAACATTCGAAAAAAGAATATGGAGTGGAATAATGACAAACTTACGTCAAGATCTTCGCAATATCGCAATTATCGCCCACGTTGACCATGGTAAAACTACCTTAGTCGACCAATTATTAAAACAATCAGGTACATTCCGTTCAAACGAACATGTTGAAGAACGTGCAATGGACTCTAATGATATTGAACGTGAACGTGGTATTACAATTTTAGCAAAAAATACTGCAGTAAACTACAACGGAACTCGTATCAACATCCTTGATACGCCTGGACACGCCGACTTTGGTGGTGAGGTAGAACGTATTTTAAAAATGGTAGATGGCGTTTTACTAGTTGTCGATGCGTATGAGGGTTGTATGCCGCAAACACGCTTTGTATTAAAAAAAGCGTTAGAACAAAAGTTAACACCAATTGTAGTTGTAAACAAAGTTGATAAAGATTCAGCACGTCCATTAGAAGTAGTAGATGAAGTATTAGAATTATTCATCGAGCTAGGTGCTGACGATGATCAATTAGATTTCCCTGTTGTTTATGCATCAGGTGTTAACGGTACAGCTTCTCTTGATGCTGATCCAGCAAATCAAGAAGAAAATATGCAATGTCTATTTGAAAAAGTAATTGAAGCAATCCCAGCACCAGTTGATAACTCAGCCGATCCATTACAGTTCCAAGTTGCATTACTTGATTATAATGATTATGTTGGTCGAATTGGGATTGGACGCGTATTCCGCGGTACTATTGAAGTAGGTCAACAAGTGGCTTTAATGAAGTTAGACGGTACTGTAAAACAATTCCGTGTAACGAAGCTATTTGGTTTCTTTGGTCTAAAACGTGAAGAAATCCAATCAGCTAAAGCAGGGGACTTAATCGCCGTTTCAGGTATGGAAGACATCAACGTTGGTGAAACAGTATGTCCTGTTGACCATCAAGATGCTTTAACACCATTACGTATTGATGAACCAACACTGCAAATGACATTCTTAGTAAATAATTCACCTTTTGCAGGTCGTGAAGGGAAATGGGTAACTGCACGTAAAGTGGAGGAGCGTTTACGTTCACAACTACAAACGGACGTTTCTTTACGCGTAGAAGATACAGATTCACCAGATGCATGGACTGTTTCTGGTCGTGGAGAACTGCATTTATCAATTCTTATTGAAAATATGCGCCGTGAAGGCTTCGAGCTACAAGTATCAAAACCTCAAGTAATCATTCGTGAAATTGATGGTGTAAAATGTGAACCATTTGAGCGTGTACAAATTGATGTTCCAGAGGAAAATGTTGGTTCGGTTATTGAATCAATTGGTACTCGTAAAGGTGAAATGTTAGATATGGTGAACAATGGCAATGGCCAAGTTCGTTTAACATTCTTAGTTCCTGCTCGTGGTTTAATTGGTTATACGACAGAGTTCATGTCGATGACTAAAGGTTTTGGTATTATTAACCATACATTTGATTGCTACCAACCATATATTCCAGGTCGCATTGGTGGACGTCACCAAGGTGTTCTTGTTTCAATGGAAACTGGTAAATCAACAACTTATGGTATGATGCAAGTAGAGGACCGTGGTACACTATTTGTAGAGCCAGGTACTGAAATTTATGAAGGTATGATCGTTGGCGAAAATACACGTGAAAATGATATCACTGTAAACATAACAAAAATGAAGCAAAAAACGAATGTTCGTTCTGCGACAAAAGATGCAACAAACGTTATTAAAAAGCCTCGTTTATTAACACTAGAAGAAGCGTTAGAATTCTTAAATGATGATGAGTATTTAGAAATCACACCAGAATCAATTCGCCTTCGTAAACAAATTCTAGATAAAAATGAACGTGAAAGAATAGCGAAAAAACTAAAAAACGCTGAACAATAATTTTTGCTTCCACGAAAGGAAGAGGAGTCTTGGATCTAAAGTCCGCTTTATTGGGTGAACTAAATGTTATTCAAGTTGCTGCACAGTCAAGTACAGATGAAACAGCAAAAGTTTATGGAAGAATGGCTGGTATCACTAGATTTTTATACGAAAATTTACCAAGCTATGAAATAGCAGGCTATGTTGTATTTCTTCTAGTATTTGTACTTTCTGCCATTGTCTATAAGCTAGGCTTTGCCAAGAAATTAAAGTTATCTCAAAATATTATTATTTATGCGTTCCTGTTTTTAGGTTGTATCATGCTAACGTTTTTCGCCTTATTCTTGCCGATGATTGAAGGGCTTATCGTAGCAGCCTTAATTTTAATTGTCTATAAAACAAGATTATGGCGTGAGAAAAGAGAAGAACAACAAGCTACCAATCAGTAACATTTAGGTTTTTATAATAAGAAATTTTACATGAAGCAGTCTTAGCGATAATAATCACGCTAAGACTGTTTTTTGATTTACACTAATATAAATGACAGGCCAAATTTAAGAAACTGCCCGGAAAGCTACCTATACACCTGCTGAAAAAATAAATCAAACATCATTGTCCTTATCAAACCGTAGAAAATACTACTTCAAGATAAATTGGTAGGCACCGAAATCTTCTGATGTGAATAAGTTAATGTCGATAGGCTTATTTTGATCACATCAAGGAGGAAAGGGAATGCGTTGGCTTACAAAAGGTTTATTATTGAGTGTCATTGCTTTGTTACTCCTTTCTTTGACGGCATGTAATAAAGCAGAGCTAGAACAAGTCAAAGTAGGGGAAGTTACTCGTTCAATTTTCTATGCGCCTCAATATGTAGCGCTTGAGAAAGGATTCTTCGAAGAGGAGGGGCTTTCTGTTGAGCTACAAACGATTGCAGGTGGCGATAAAACGATGACGGCGTTACTGTCAGATGGTATTGATATTGCTTTAGTTGGGTCGGAAACGTCCATTTATGTTACTTTACAAGGTGCTAATGATCCCATTCAAAATTTTGCCCAGTTAACACAAACGGATGGGACCTTTTTAGTGGCAAGAGATAAGATAGATAATTTTTCATGGGATCAATTGAAGGGCTCGACTTTTTTGGGGCAACGTAAAGGTGGTATGCCTCAAATGGCAGGGGAATTCGTGTTGAAAAAACATGGGATCGACCCTGTGAATGATTTAACGCTCATTCAAAATATCGATTTTGCCAATATTGCTACTGCTTTTGCATCGGGGACTGGTGATTATGTCCAATTATTTGAACCAACAGCAAGCGTCTTTGAGAAAGAAGGGAAAGGGTATATTATCGCTTCGTTTGGAACGGAGTCGGGCACTCTTCCTTACACATCCTTTATGGCAAAAAGTAGTTATTTAAAGGAAGATGCTGAAACTGTTCAAGCCTTTACAAATGCATTGCAACGAGCACAGGATTTTGTTCAAAATGAAAGCTCAGCAGAAGTGGCAAAAATAATTCAACCGTATTTTGAGAATGTTGATTTAGCGATTATTGAAACAGTGGTTGAGCGCTATAAAGCTCAAGGCTCCTATGCTACTGACCCTATCCTCGATGAAGGAGAGTGGGATAACTTGCAAACGATTATGGAGGAAGCAGGTGAACTTCCTCAACGAGTGGAGTATGAAAAACTTGTCAATACAACCTTTGCTGAAAAGGCTGCTGAGTAATATGGAATTTTTGCAGCTAGAGAATATTCACCATAGTTATTTTTCAAGCACACAGGCAAAGGAAGTATTACGTGATATCAGTTTAGCCATTCAGGAAGGAGAATTTGTCTCATTTATTGGACCAAGTGGCTGTGGGAAAACAACCCTATTATCGATAATTGCGGGTTTATTCCCTGCAACTGAAGGCAAGGTCTATATAGATGGGGAAGAACTATCGGCACATAATCAAACTAGCATTGGCTATATGCTTCAGCAAGACTATTTATTTCCGTGGAAGACTATTGAAGAAAATGTAACAATCGGTCTGAAAATCATGGAACGGAGCAATAAAACACATAAAGTAACGGCCAATGCCCTTTTGCATGAAATCGGCTTACCACATGTCGGGAACAATTATCCACGAGAATTATCAGGAGGGATGAGACAACGTGTGGCACTTGCTCGTACATTAGCCGTTAATCCAAAAATATTACTTTTAGATGAACCGTTTTCAGCTTTAGATTACCAGTCGAAATTAAAGTTAGAAGATTTAGTCGTTGAAACCTTAAAAACGTATAAGAAGACGGCTATTCTTGTGACACATGATATTGGTGAAGCTATCGCGATGAGTGAGCGTGTCTTTCTATTTTCTGCAAATCCTGGGACATTACACAAAGTGTTTGAAATTCCTAAAGCACTTCGCGAGCTTTCACCGTTTGATGTAAGACAGCATCCAGCCTATGCAGATGTTTTCCAAACCATTTGGAAGGAGCTGGAGAGCCTTGGATAACACATTATTTAAACAATATCAGCAGTTGTTAAAAAAGGAGAAACGCTTTGTTCGACTGTATCAACTTATTATTCTGCTCCTATTTTTCGGAGGATGGGAGCTGCTGTCAAGGTTAGAATGGATTGATCGTTTAATATTCAGCTCACCAACACATGTTTGGCATACCTTTATTGAAAAAGTAAACGATGGCTCTTTAACATTGCATGTTGGTGTTACTCTAATGGAGACGGTAATAGGCTTTATAGCGGGTACTTTACTAGGAACGTTAATTGCTATTGTTTTATGGTGGTCTCCGTTATTATCAAAGGTACTTGATCCGTATTTAGTTATTTTAAACGCGATGCCAAAAGTTGCGCTTGGACCGATTTTAATTGTAGCACTTGGTCCAGGATATTTTTCAATCATAGCGATGGGTGCATTGATTTCCATCATTATTACAACCATTGTTGTCTATACCGCTTTTAAAGGAGTTGACCCGAACTATAGTAAGGTTTTACAAACATTTGGGGCAACAAGATGGCAAATATTTCGGGAAGTGATATTACCAGCTTCTTTTCCTACGATTATTTCAACACTGAAGGTGAACGTTGGTTTATCGTGGGTAGGGGTTATAGTGGGCGAATTTTTAGTAGCATCAAAAGGTCTTGGTTATTTAATTATTTATGGCTTCCAAGTATTTAATTTCAACCTTGTCCTAATGTCATTGCTCATTATTGCATTTTTTGCAACAATTATGTATCAAGTGGTCGAATTGATTGAAAAGGCGATCATTAAAACTAATGAATAATAGAGAAAAAGAGGTGTCTCGAAATAGAGGCACCTCTTTTAAGCTTATAAATGTTAAAATTCTTTATCCATTTGTGGTGAAGTACGATAGAACCGGAAATTGCCAGTTTCAAGTCGTGCAACCGTATTATCTTTAATTCGATCATGGCAAATAGTACACATGTAAGTATGGATTGGACGATTACGCAACTTTTTTGCTAATGGCAAATTATCATCTATATTATGAATCGTATCGCAAATTACGCATTTTACGCGCATTGCATTCCCTCCTATTCAGCACGAATGGCTGATACGTTTTTAATAGGATTGTCTAGATTTGAACCATCTCTTAATAATACATGGATTGGACCATCTTCTAAAAGCGGCTTGCCATCTTGGCTATATTTTAAAATAAGGGTATTTGCTTCTTCAATTGTGAATGGATACTCTTGACTATCTTTGCATTCTAGGACGATTTTTGTCGCTTCAGGCTTAATTTCAGCATTTTTCAAGAAGTGACTCAATTCGATTCCAAATGTACCTGTTTCCATTCCTTTACGGTCAAATTTACGCTCTGATTTTAACGTAGGTGGGAATGTTGCCCCTTCCATAATTTCACGTGACCAGTGAGCGCCAACCTCACGCATATACTTGATGTCTGAATCTTCCTCGACATCTTGTGTAGTGAAGTAAGTATTTAAATCTAATTTACGATCATCGAAAATCCACACAGTGGGATCTAATGTTAGTTGGTATGAAACTGCACCCTTGATAGGAATTATTGTTTCCATAATAGAAATCCTCCTCAAAACTTGTATATCCAAGACATAGTATAACGCTAATGACTAGAGATAATAAAGAAATATAATTCGAATTCTCTATTTTCCAATGTAGACACTTGCATTTTTATCGACTAAAAGATAAACTTTATTAAGATAGAATCGAAGAAATATCAGATAATGGGGGCGTCCTCATGGATACGAAATCACAAACTTCTTTTCAAGAGAAGGCTTTGGAGCTACTAGTTGCTGATGCAGACAAGATTGCTCGTCTTATTCGAGTACAAATGGATCATTTAACAATGCCACAATGCCCTTTATATGAGGAAGTATTAGATACACAAATGTTCGGCCTGTCACGTGAAATTGATTTTGCTGTGAAGCTTGGACTAATTGAACGTGAAAAAGGCAAAGAAATTCTCGATTCACTCGAGAAGGAACTTTCTGTACTACACGACGCGTATACAGACAAATAAAAAGAAAAACTCAAACGCTTCTTTGCGCTTTGAGTTTTTTTACTAGAACGAGGTTTTCTAATGAGACAATACTTAAAACGTTATGCACAAAATTTTGATTACCCCTTATTTTTTACGGTCCTATTATTAAGTTTATTTGGGTTAATAATGATTTATAGTTCAAGTATGATGGTTGCTATTGTACAAAAAGAACAAGCACCTGATTTTTTCTATCGAAAACAAGTAATCAATTTAATGGTGGCATTTCTTGGCTTTATAGTGGCAGCTTTTTTCCCATATAAACATTATGCGAATAAAAATATTATGTTATTTCTAACCATCGTATTAATTGTGTTATTTACGTGGGTAAAAGTGGCTGGTAATGGGGCAGATCAAGTAGGCTCACAGAGTTGGATTGCTATTCCAGGTTTAGGGAATTTTCAGCCTTCGGAGTATGCAAAACTATTTATAATCTTATATTTTGCAGCTGCTTTTTATCGAAAAGCGCAAAAATATACATTTGAAAAGCTACAACCAACCGAAATATTCTATCCCATTTTCCTATGGATTTTAGTCGTTGCTGGGGTGGCCTTCGAAACAGATTTAGGTGCTGTTATTATTTTATGTGGAATAGCCGTATCTGTAGTTGCTTCAAGTGGTATTCCCTTTAAAACCTTTTGGAAGTTTTTTGGTGTATTAGCAGCATTCGGTGCAGCAATTTTAGGAATACTTCTGCTGTTCAAGGGAGAACTACTAACAGAAAACAGAAAAGGACGGATTTTATCTTATTTAAATCCGTTTGAGTACGAAGATGGTAGTGGACATCAAGTGGTGAATAGTTATTATGCTATTGGCGGAGGCGGCTTAGAAGGGCGCGGTCTTGGTCAATCCATTCAAAAATTAGGGTACTTGCCTGAACCACAAACGGATTTCATTATGGCAATCATAATGGAGGAATTAGGAATATGGGGAGTTTTAATTGTTTTATGTGGTTTAGGGTTTATTGTATATAAAGGTTTTTCTATTGCATTGCGAACGAAAGATCCATTGGCACGCATGATTGCGGGTGGTATTGCGAGCTGGATAGGCTGGCAAACGTTTATTAATCTTGGGGGTGTAACTGGGTTAATCCCGTTAACCGGTGTAACGTTACCTTTTATAAGCTATGGCGGTACATCTATAATCATTCTATCTTTAGCGATGGGGATATTAATCAATGTTTCTATGTTTGAAAAGGTAGAGCGGAAAAAAACACAATCATAAAGGGGGATACCTATGGAATCAATCAACAAAATTCTCGTAGCCAATCGAGGAGAAATTGCAATTCGTATTTTCCGTGCATGTACGGAGCTGAATATCCAAACTGTTGCCATCTATTCAAGGGAGGATAGTGGTGCCTTTCATCGCTTTAAAGCAGATGAAGCTTATTTAGTGGGAGCTGGCAAGAAACCAATCGATGCTTATTTAGATATCGAGGATATTATTGCCATCGCAAAAGATGCAGATGTTGATGCGATTCATCCAGGGTATGGTTTTTTATCAGAAAATGTGGAATTTGCCCGTCGCTGTGAGGAAGAAGGCATTGTCTTTATCGGACCAACTTCTCAGCATTTAGATATGTTTGGGGATAAAGTCAAAGCACGTTCGCAAGCCATTGCGGCAGAAATTCCTGTTATTCCTGGTACAGATGGTCCAGTAGCTGATCTAGCAGAAGTAGAGACATTTGCTAGCACTTACGGCTATCCAGTTATGATTAAGGCAGCACTTGGCGGTGGTGGTCGTGGGATGCGTTTAGTCCATACACCGGAGGAGCTTGCTTCTTCTTATGAAAGGGCAAAATCAGAGGCAAAGGCTGCTTTTGGTTCTGATGAGGTTTATGTTGAAAAAGCTATTATCAAACCAAAACATATTGAAGTACAGATTATTGGTGATCAGCAGGGCAATATTGTGCACTTATATGAGCGTGATTGCTCGATTCAGCGTCGTCACCAAAAAGTAGTTGAAATTGCCCCATCACATTCGATTTCACAAGAGTTAAGAAATCGTATTTGTGACGCTGCCGTGAAATTAATGAAGAATGTCTCGTACATAAATGCAGGGACAGTGGAATTTTTAGTCGCAGGCGAAGATTTTTATTTCATCGAGGTAAACCCTCGTATTCAAGTAGAACATACGATTACAGAAATGATTACAGGTGTCGATATCGTCCATGCCCAAATCAAGGTAGCAGCAGGTTATGCTCTGCATAGTGAAGAAATTCATATGCCGAAGCAAGAGGATATGCCAATGATTGGCTATGCAATTCAGGCTCGTGTAACAACAGAAGACCCTGCAAATGACTTTATGCCGGATACAGGGAAATTAATGGTATACCGTTCTAGTGGCGGTTTCGGTGTACGTTTAGATGCGGGGAATGGTTTCCAAGGTGCTGTCGTAACACCGTATTATGACTCTTTACTAGTAAAAATTTCAACATCAGGCATGAACTTTAAAGAAGCTGCTGCGAAAATGGATCGCAATTTAAAAGAATTCCGAATTCGTGGAGTCAAAACGAATATACCGTTTTTAAATAATGTGGTAACACATGAGAAGTTTTTATCAGGTGCTTTTGACACAAGCTTTATTGATACAACACCTGAACTATTCCATTTCCCTGTACGTAAGGACCGTGGGACAAAGCTGTTAAGTTATATTGGTAATGTGACATTAAACGGCTTCCCTGGTGTTGAAAAAAAATCAAAGCCTATTTTTGTACAACCGAACATTCCAAAAGTCGATACACTAATAGCACCTCCAGCAGGTACGAAACAGATTTTAGATACACAGGGAGCAGATGGCTTAGTGCAATGGATTTTAGCACAGGAAGACGTACTACTAACAGATACTACATTCCGCGATGCTCACCAATCCCTGCTTGCAACACGTGTTCGTTCACAGGATATGTATCAAATTGCAGATGCAACAGCTCGTATGATGCATCAGTTATTCTCGTTGGAAATGTGGGGCGGTGCAACATTCGATGTAGCGTATCGCTTCTTAAAAGAGGATCCATGGGAGCGATTAGCGAAACTGCGTGAACAAGTACCGAATGTGTTATTCCAAATGTTATTACGTGGAGCTAATGCCGTTGGTTACACTAACTATCCTGACAATTTAATCCGTGAATTTATCGCTGAATCCGCAGCATCAGGTATTGATGTGTTCCGTATTTTCGATAGCTTGAATTGGATTAAAGGAATGGAAGTAGCGATAGATGCTGCGCGTCAATCAGGAAAAATTGCTGAAGCGGCAATTTGTTATACAGGAGACATCCTCGACGACAGCCGTGCGAAATATTCAGTGCAATACTATAAAGATATGGCGAAAGAGCTTGAATCAGCTGGTGCCCATATTTTAGCTATTAAAGATATGGCTGGTTTATTGAAACCGGAAGCTGCGTACCGTTTAATTTCCGAGTTAAAAGAGACGACAAGTCTGCCAATCCACTTGCATACACATGACACAAGTGGAAATGGAATTTACTTATATGCTAAGGCGATTGAAGCAGGTGTAGATATCATTGATACAGCGCTTGGATCTATGGCAGGTCTTACATCTCAACCGAGTGCCAATTCCTTGTACTATGCAATGAAGGGCGGTAAACGTGAGGTACGTGCGGATATTGATGCATTAGAAAAATTATCGTACTACTGGGAAGATGTTCGTAAATACTATAAAGATTTCGAAAGTGGCATGATCAGCCCACATTCTGAAATTTATGTACACGAGATGCCTGGCGGTCAATATAGTAACCTTCAGCAACAAGCAAAAGCAGTGGGTCTCGGCGATCGTTGGGAAGAAGTGAAACGTATGTATTCCCGTGTAAATCTACTATTCGGAGATATTGTCAAAGTGACACCATCTTCCAAAGTGGTCGGGGACATGGCACTCTTCATGGTCCAAAATGATCTTGACGAAAACACGGTTCTAACAAGGGGACAAACGATTGATTTCCCAGACTCTGTTATTGAATTCTTCCAAGGTTATCTTGGACAGCCACATGGTGGATTCCCAGAGGCACTGCAACAAGTCGTGCTTAAAGACCGTGAAGCAATTACAGTGCGCCCAGGGGAATTATTAGAGCCTATTCAGTTTGAACAATTAGAAGCTGTTCTTGAAGAGAAATTAAATCGTCCTGTTTCAAAGAAGGATGTATTAGCCTATGCTCTTTATCCAAAAGTTTTTGAGGAGTATGCGAAAACAGAAGAATCCTTCGGCAATATTTCGGTTCTCGATACACCAACATTCTTATATGGCTTAAAGCTTGGAGAAATCATTGAGGTTGAAATCGAAAAAGGTAAAACATTAATTATTAAACTAGTCTCGATTGGTGAGCCACAGCACAATGGGACGCGCGTTCTGTACTTTGAACTGAACGGCCAATCACGTGAATTAGTGATTCAAGATATGACAGTTGAGGTAGATGGCAACCTAGCGCTAAAAGCAGATCCAAGTAATCCAAACCAAATTGGTGCTACAATGCCAGGTACTGTGTTAAAGGTTGTTGTTTCTAAGGGCAGTCCAGTCAAACGTGGTGATCACCTATTAATAACGGAAGCGATGAAAATGGAAACAACGGTCCAAGCGCCAAAAGACGGTGTTGTAAAAGAGGTTTATGCAAGTGCAGGGGATGCTATTTCAACAGGTGATTTATTGATTGAAATTGAATAAATCGTTTTGAAAAAAGGTTAGTAGATACTTTTTTGGTATCTACATAACCTTTTTTATTTGTTGAAGGAGTCATTGTATCAAACTTGATTAGTCAAATGGTTGTATAATAACCATAACACCTTTATTCAGGCATTAAGCAGCATATAATGGTGGACGAAAATGACTTTTAGATATCCTTGCGTAAGTGATGGGAAGTTTAGCGTAAATTGCTAACTGTGCCTCTACCAGAGCAGCTTTAATTTTCAAACAGGCAAGCAATGTGCAAAAGATCAAGAAGTAACAATATTATTTGAACCGCAATGAAAGTAGAGGGACGTGAAAATGCTTAAAGCATTATTTAATTGGATGTTTGTCATAGGTTTAATCCTATTAGGAGGCCGCCTTATAACGATGATTTGTCGATATTTTGACATTCCTTTTACAACATTTTTTAAAGATTACGCCCTAGTATCTATGATTATTTTAATTGTAGGTATTATAGGAACGGAAACAATGAAGAAACAAAACTAAAGACATAGAAAAAGATTCGTCACATAATAGGTGGCGAATCTTTTTTTAATGGATTATTTCTTTTTCTCATTATAATTACTACGAGCTACTAGCATGATCATGTAACATAATAGGCCGAATAAAAGGGAAATAAATAATGAATGCAGTAAAGCTACCGTTAAATTCAGTCTAGTTAGGACTACTAACATACCAGCAATCACTTGTAAAATAACTATAGTAAATGCAATAACCCATCCATAGTAAATTACACGTTGGTTTTTATATTCTTTCACAGCGTGCCAAGTTATGTAT
Organism: Lysinibacillus sp.; assembly: GCF_032093475.1. NCBI lineage: Bacteria > Bacillati > Bacillota > Bacilli > Caryophanales > Bacillaceae > Lysinibacillus > Lysinibacillus sp. The sequence continues at coordinate 16,603 of NZ_DAMDAY010000031.1, forward strand.
GCAATCCAAATGAAAATAATAAGAACAGCTAGTCGATGTCCCATTTGCACCCATTCGTACATATTATTGGGAGGTGCAAAAGGTGTCTCATTATAGCAAAATGGCCAGTCAGGACAAATTAAGCTCGAATCTGTATGACGAACTAACGCCCCAGTATAAACGACTAAATAAGAATAAATTGTGACAGCAATTGTATGCCAACGTAACTTTTTACCAATAAATACGTTATCGGCATCAAATTTTCGATCGACTTCAAATACAATCATAGAAAGGAGAAGAACCGCAGCAAAGGAAATAAGAGAAATCCCAAAATGAAGGGCTAGGATGAAATCACCTTGTCCCCATAAAACTTGAGCAGCTCCTATAAGAGCCTGCGCGATTAAGAAAAACATTGCTAAAAAACCAAGTAACTTTACTTCACGAATATGTCCGAGTTTACGCCATGTCCATACTGTTAACACAAGAATTGAAATAGATACGACTCCAGTTACAAGACGATGTGAGAATTCAATAAGGACTTCTGGTGTAATCTCCTTTGGAATAAGAGATCCATTACAATCAGGCCAGTTTCGACCACAGCCTAAGCCACTATCTGTTTTAGTAACGAGAGCCCCACCTAGTAAAATAAGGAGCATCCCAACTGTAGCGGCAACAGCAAACCACTTCAAATACCTGTTGTGTTGCATAAAATGAGTCACCTACTTTATCTATCAACATTACAAGAACGTAATGTTTCTGCTACTAGATAATATCGAAAATACGTATAAAAAACAACTTGTAAAGAGAAGGGAGTAATAGATGTCGATTCCATTTCACAAATTGTTCATAATTTCGTGCTTTAACCTTCACAATTCATTTTAGAAAATGTTTTACTATAGATATGTTGTTTTTAATTATATTTCTAGACAAAGCTAATTTTTACAACTTCATCTAAATTTCACTTAATGTCTAGAAATCAATCGCAAATTTCGCTATAGTTATTGTTAGCGGAATATGCTTACAAAAATGAAAGGAGAGGTATTATGTCAAACGGTCGTACACTGGCGGCTACTAGAAATACTGGTCCAGAAACAACATCTGTTGTAAAAGATTTCTTAGCACTAATAAAAATTGGAATCGTTAACTCGAATCTTGTCACAACGTTTACAGGGATGTGGCTGGCTTTTCAGTTTACTAGTAGACATTTCTTGCAAGAGCTTGATGTTATCTTTTACACCATGCTGGGTGCAGCATTCATCATCGGTGGCTCAGGCGCAATGAATAACTACATTGATCAGGATATTGATCCTATTATGAAAAGAACAAAAGCAAGGCCGACAGTGACTGGCAGATTTAAGCCGAATTTCGTATTGACCATTGCCCTCTCATTTTTAATTGTAGGTGAAATTTTGTTATTTGCGGCATCGTTTGCAGCCGGCATGTGGGGACTAGTAGGAATATTTGCTTATGTCGTTCTGTATTCAATGTGGTCGAAGAGGAAGCATGTTAGCAACACTGTTGTAGGAAGTATTTCCGGGGCTATTCCTCCAGTTATTGGATTCGCGGCGGTTGAGCCTGCTTTAGGTCCGGGAGCACTTGCCTTATTCCTAATTATGTTTGCATGGCAACCACCACATTTTTATGCGCTTGCTATGAAACGAACAGAGGAATATCGTGCAGCTAAAATACCAATGCTACCTGTAGTAAAAGGATTTAAACGTACAAAGTACTCAATGTTATTCTGGATTCTTTTATTATTACCGTTACCTTTCCTTTTACCAGAGCTTGGAATTGGCTTTTTAACTCTTGCTACTACATTGAACTTGGGTTGGTTAATACTAGCTCTGAAAGGCTTTACAACTAAAGATGATATGAAATGGGCAAATAAAATGTTTATTTATTCATTGAATCATATGACCATACTATTTGTAGCCATGATCATATTTGCGGTGTTTAGCTAATTTAGGAATTCTTTCTTTTCTTAAAGAATTCATATAGACAGAACTAATGTCCTAGGTACACATGAAAATACAACAAAGAAAGAGGGGTTTAATTAAGCTATGATGAAAGGGCTTAAAAAATGGCGTCTTTTTTCACTTCTAGCAGTGATGATGGTCTTCCTTTCAGGTTGTGGTGAAGATTATCTATCAACACTGAAACCATCTGGAGAAGTAGGTAAACAACAATTGAACTTATTACTGTTAACTACTGTAATTATGACGCTAGTAGTAGTAGTAGTATCCGTTATTTATTTACTTGCATTCGTAAAATACCGTCGTTCACGCGTTGGTGAAAATGTGATCCCTAAGCAAGTAGAGGGTAGTCATACGTTAGAAGTGATTTGGACAGTTATACCGATTATTTTATTATTAATTATCGCTGTACCAGTTGTTACAACTACTTATAAATTCGCAGATGTTGCTGCAATGGATGAAGTAGATGAAGAAGGGAACAAAACAGCCCTTACAATCAATGTAACAGCAAAATTATACTGGTGGGAATTCGAATACCCTAACCAAGGGATCGTAACGGCTCAAGAGCTAGTAGTACCAACAGGTGAAAAAGTTTACTTTAATTTAAAAGCTGCCGATGTTAAGCACTCATTCTGGATTCCTGCTGTAGGCGGTAAAATGGATACAAACGTAGAAAACTTAAACAAATTCTACCTAGTATTTGATAAAGAATCAAAAGATCTTAAAGATGGCGTATTTTATGGAAAATGTGCTGAATTATGTGGACCTTCACATGCTTTAATGGACTTTAAAGTAAAAACATTAAGCCCAGATGCATTTGATGCATGGGTTGACGCAATGAAAGCGACAGAAGGACAAACTGCTGACAAAGCTTCAACAGATCTTGGTGAAGCAACTTTTGCTAACAGCTGCTTAGGCTGTCACGCTATCTCAGGTTCAGGAGCAGGCGGTACACCTGGTCCAAACTTAACTACGTTTGGTGATCGTAACCGTGTTGCTGGTTTCTTAGAACACAATGAAGAAAGCTTAAAAGCTTGGATTAAAAACCCAGAGGAATTTAAACCAGGTAACTTGATGATGAATGCTGATGGCACTGCGCCTATCTACGGTAATTTATCTGACGAGGAAATTGAAGCTCTTGCAACTTATATCATGGGCTTATCAGTAGAAAAATAATTTTCGTTCTATAGTAACAAATTTTGAGGGAGGTAAAAGTTGTGAGCTCATACACACAGAAAAAGGGCTTTGGAGCAACTGTCTGGGATTACATTACTACTGTCGACCATAAAAAGTTAGCAGTTATGTATTTATTAGCCGGAACATTGTTCTTCGCTATCGCTGGTTTTGAAGCGTTATTAATGCGTATTCAGTTAATGAAACCAAATAACGATTTTGTATCAGCTGGTTTTTTCAATGAATTATTAACAATGCACGGAACAACAATGTTATTCCTAGCTGCTACTCCATTACTATTTGCATTTATGAACATGCTTGTACCATTACAAATTGGTGCGCGTGACGTTGCATTCCCGTTCCTTAACTCTTTAGGGTTCTGGTTATTCTTCCTAGGTGCAGTATTCCTTCACCTGTCATTCTTTATGGGTGGCGCTCCTGATGCGGGCTGGACTTCTTATGCATCATTATCTTTATATTCTCCAGGACATGGTATTGATTTCTATGTTCTTGGTTTACAAATTTCAGGGGCAGGTACTTTAATTTCTGGTCTTAACTTCATCGTTACGATCATTACAATGCGTGCTCCAGGTATGACATTCATGCGTATGCCATTATTCACTTGGACTTCACTTGTATCAAGTGCGTTAATTTTATTCGCATTCCCTCCATTAACAATTGGTTTATTAATGATGTTATTTGACCGTATGTTCGGTGGTAACTTCTTTGACCATACAATGGGTGGTAACACAGTTATTTGGGAACACTTATTCTGGATCTTCGGACACCCAGAGGTTTATATCCTAGTATTACCTGCGTTCGGGTTATTCTCTGAAATTATCCCAGCGTTCTCACGTAAACGTTTATTCGGATACTCTTCAATGGTATTCGCTACAATTTTAATCGGTTTCTTAGGGTTCATGGTTTGGGCCCACCACATGTTTACAACTGGTCTTGGGCCAACAGCAAACGCAATCTTCGCTGTTGCAACAATGGCTATTGCTGTTCCAACAGGTATGAAAGTATTCAACTGGATCCTAACAATTTGGGGCGGATCTATTAAAGTTACAACACCAATGCTTTATGCACTTGGTTTCATCCCGTCATTCGTTGCGGGTGGTGTTACAGGGGTAATGCAAGCATCTGCTCCTCTTGACTATCAACTACATGATTCTTACTTTATCGTAGCTCACTTCCACTACGTAATCGTTGGTGGTATCGTTACAGCATTATTTGGTTCAGCTCATTTCTATTGGCCAATTTTCTTCAACCGTATGTTAAACGAAACGCTTGGTAAAATTACTTTCTGGATATTCTTTATCGGATTCCATTTAACGTTCTTCGTTCAACACTTCCTAGGTTTAATGGGTATGCCACGTCGTGTATTCACTTACATGGAAGGTCAAGGTTGGGACCAATTCAACTATATCTCTACAATCGGTGCATTAATGATGGGTGTAGGGGTTATCTTAATGGTAATCAACTGCTTAATGTCGATCAAAGGCAAACCAGCAGGTCGCGACCCATGGGGCGATGGACGTACTTTAGAATGGTCAATTCCACAACCAATTCCATTCTATAACTTCCGTCAAACACCACTTGTTCGTGGTTTAGATCCATGGTGGATTGAAAAACAAGAAGGTAACAAAGAAGTAACATTTGCTGAGCCACTAGGTGATATCCATATGCCAAATAACTCAGCGATTCCATTCGTTATTTCATTAGGTATGTTTATTGCAGCATTTGGTGCTCTTTACAATCCAGATGCAGATAAACCTTGGTCAATCTACATTTTAATCATTGGTTTAGCAATTACTTTCGGTGCGATGATTTTCCGTTCTGTTAAAGACGATCATGGCTTCCATTTACACAAAGAAGATATTATTGAAATTGAAGAACAACTTTACGGCAAAGGAGGAAATAAATAATGGATTTCAATACTAAGTTTACTCCTCATACTTGGCCAGACCATCCTGAACAAGCTACGATGGAAGGTAAAAATAAAGTCGTTGGTTTCTGGATTTTCCTTGCCTGTGAAGTTGTACTTTTCGCAAGTTTATTCGCTACTTACTTAGCGCTTAAGAACAAAGGGCCAGCTGGCATGGAGTTCACAACACAAGGTTTATTTGAATTACCATTAGCATTTGCAATGACGATGTTATTATTAACATCTTCATTAACATCTGTATACGCAATTTACCATATGCGTAACTTTAACTTTAAAGGTATGCAAACTTGGTTAGCAATTACTTTAGCTTTAGGTCTTGGATTCTTAGCACTTGAAATTTATGAATTCCAACACTATGTGCACCTTGGTTTTACATTTAACCAATCTGCATTCGCAACTGCATTTTATTCTTTAGTTGGTACACACGGTTTCCACGTAACTTTAGGACTTGTATGGATTGCAACTTTAATGATCCGAAATGCTAAACGTGGGTTAAACTTGTACAATGCACCTAAATTCTTCGTAGCTGCTTTATATTGGCACTTTATCGATGTTGTTTGGGTATTCATCTTTACAGTAGTATACTTGATGGGAGTGATCGGATAATGTCTTCACACGATACACCTATAGTTGCTAAGTCACAGGCACAATATGAATATGATCGTCATCATAATGCCGTTCATATGCGTAAACAAGTAATCAACTTTGCGATCATGATTTTCTTTACTTTTATCGCTTTCGCAGTAGTTGCAGCCGATTTTTCTAAATACTTAATCATGCCATTAGTATTATTATTGGCTGGTGTTCAAGTTGTACTTCAGCTTTATTCTTTCATGCACTTAGAAGACAAAAAAACACACTTCGGTGGCGTTATTGGTTTCTTCATGTGGATGGGAATTTTAATCGCATTTACATTCTTCTTAGCATTTTTAACAATCATTTGGTGGTAATCACCAATAAAGCACGTTCGTCATATTGTACGAACGTGCTTTTCTTATTGTAGTGAAGTTATGTAGATTTTAAAAAGAGGCAAACACTGTTAAACTTAACATTTGTTCACCTTTCGTTCATTGCAGTATAGCTGTAAGCGTTTTATAATAGGAGTACTGAAGTTTAAAGGAGTGCGTTCTATATGCCACTTAGTATATTTGGTTTCCAAGCATTGTGGAGCCCATATTTAATAGGGGTTCTTGTTTTTATAACAATCATCTATTTTTTAGTCACAATAAAGTGGCGTAAGGATTTTAAAGTAAGTGAGCCTTTAAAAAAGGGTGAAGCCATTTACTTTGTGTTAGCCATGATTACTATTTATATTATCAAAGGTTCTCCAATTGATTTAATGGCTCATATTATGTTTACGATGCATATGGTGCAAATGGCTATATTATTATTACTTGTTCCCATCTTCCTAATTAAAGGGATCCCTTGGTGGGTTTGGAAAGTTGCTATTGAGGCACCAGTTGTTAGAACGTTGTTTAAAGTACTGACATTACCTGTTGTTGCAGTATTTGTGTTTATTGGTTTATTTTCCTTCTATCATTTACCTTCAATATTAGATTACATTAAATTAAATGAAACATTACATGGTACCTATACATTTGTATTATTTCTTTCTGCTGTTTTTATGTACTGGCCTTTAATTCAAAATATGCCTAATAGAGCTCATATGAAGCCATTGCATAAATTAGCCTATATTATTGCCAATGCCGTGTTAATTACACCTGCTTGTGGATTAATTATTTTCGCTCCTAATGCAATGTATGAAACATATACAAATGGTGAAGCATGGTTAAAAGCAATGGAGCTTTGTGTACCAGCCTCTACGTTATCAGGCTTATCTTTATCAGGACCAGAGCTATTTACAGACATGAAGCCTGTTGCAGACCAGCAATTAGGTGGCGTGTTAATGAAAATCTTACAAGAACTTATTTTTGGTGTATTAATTGGTACAATCTTTACAAGATGGTATCGTTCTGAACAAAAGGATCCAGATAAAATTACTGCTGACGCATTAGCTGCACACCAAAAAAAATGGGAAAGCCAACAGCAGCATTAATTTTAAAATAGAAATTTACTATGTATAAGGAGTTTTGACAATGGAATTGCAAATTTTGCCTACTATAAGTACATCATTTATCGTGATTAGTGCTGTACTCGTAGCGATAGGTTGGGGCTTAATTATAAAAAGAAATGTAGAAGGACATAAAAAAGTAATGCTTGCTGCAGGTGTAGCTGCACTTATTTTCTTTATTATTTATGCTTCACGAACAGTGTTTATTGGTAATACTGCTTTTGGTGGTGGTGAACATTTAAAACCATATTATACGTTTTTCTTGATTTTCCACATTATCCTGGCAACATCCGGAGCCGTATTTGGTATTGTTAGTATTATTTCAGGTTTAAAAACAAATCTCAAATTGCATAGGAGAATTGGACCAATCACAAGTATTATTTGGTTCTTTGTTGCGATTACAGGTGTCCTTGTTTATTTACTATTATATGTTTTATTTGAACCTGGTGAAACGACTTCAGTTATTAAAGCCATTTTAGGATTTTAAAGAAAATCTCCCTCCTTATTTTTGTACAGGAGGGAGATTTTTTGTAGTAGGCTGAAATAAAGAAAGTACCACGACAAAAAGTAATGGTCCAATTAAAATGCCAAGAAAACCAAAAATTTTAAACCCAATAAACATGGCAATAAAAGTATTTAAAGATGAAAGTCCAATCTTATCGCCAATAATCTTTGGTTCAATCATTCTTCGTACTAAAAATTGTCCCACGGTTAATAACGTTAAGATCCCAGCATAAAGATAATCACCAGCAAACGCCTGGTAAATAGCCCAAGGGACTAATAAGAGAAATGAATCGAGAAAAGGGATAAAGTCTAACACAACAAGCAAACAAGCTAACAGTATCGGAAATGGTGTTTTTAAAAAGTAAAATGCTGCGAATGATATAGCAAAAATACTAAGGCCGACTAGGAATTGAGCTTTTAGAAATCCAAATAGGGCTAATTTTACACGTTGTCCAATGAAAATTATTTTTTGATGATAATGAAAAGGAACAGGCATTAATAATTTCCGATTAATGCTAGGCAAATCTAAAAGTAGCATGTACAAGACAATCCAGTAAACAAAAATATCAAATAAACGAGTGGGAATATATGTTAGTAATGTTGACCAGACATTAATGTTTGTTAAGGATAGGGCGAATTTTTCAATAGAAGCCAAAGCTTTTGCAATCATGAATTGGATTTGTAAAACTAATTCTACAGGTAAATGATAAGTGTAGTTACTGAGTTTAGATTGCATTTGTATCCATAAAGCAGATAATTGATTAAGGTACTCAGGAATATCCATGATAAATGAAGAAAATTGTTTCCAACTTATAAAGAGAAGGAGACTACATAATAATAAAGTTATAGTTAAAAAAAATAAAAAGAAAATGAAAACAACGATTTTACGTTTTTTTCGAAACCGTTTACTCATTCGAACAATAATAGGCTCTAAAAGTAAAGCGGTTAAGTAGGCAAGTAAGATTGGTAATGATATTGAAATGAACCAGAGAATAAAAATGCCCATTGCAATAACAATAATGGGATGACGAAAAAAAGGACGGTTAAAAAACGATAACATATTCTCACCTACATCATGTAAAAGATATAGGTAGTATGAGAAGAAAAAATAATTTTACTCAAATAAAAAAAGACTGGACCACCAGTCTTTTCACATCGATGAAGCTATCTACGCTATACTTGCTGTCACTTTAAAACTCTAAAGATTAGCGTGCGTTTACAGGTTCAAAGTTATTTTTATTTGTAGGCTCGATTGAGAATTGATCTAATTCTAATTTAACCTTTTTTAAGATTTCTTCACATTTTTTAACAAGATGTGCTGGGTAAACTTCGTCATCCCCATATTCTACACCATGTGGATAATAATATTTACCAAGAGCTGGTTTCATTAACGTAAGGATGGCATCATGTGCGCCTACATCACCAGAAATGGCATATGCGAATACGCGTAGGTAATAGCGACCTTCACGAGTATCGAAACGTTTATCGAATGTCATACGCTCGTAATCCCAACCGCCATCACATTCTAAACCATGTTTTTTCATAATGCTGACAATTAGCTCTTGATCAGCTGTTAAATTTTCAAGGTTAGTATTTTCAAAATACATGTATAGTCCTCCTTTAGGTTCTCGTACAAAGTATACGCTCATTTTTATAATAGAGCATATTTGACATTGTTGCAATGACAACATTGTGTCAACCCAATTACAATTGATATAATAACTTACAATAATGGTGATGAAAAGGAGTCCTGTATGAAAGCTTTATTACGCATTTTAATGCTTTGTGGTGCAATTGCAATAATCGGCTTTATGTTCTTTAATACCCCCAAGGAAAATGAGCCACTAGAAGGGCCAAATACCAATTCAAATATCATACCCCAAACAAAGCTAAAGCAGGAGGCCGCTGTAGGTGCAATGACACGTCCACAAACGGGCATATCAACATTGATAGGAAAAGACACACAAACTGTGTTGGAGCAGTACGGGGAACCAGCAAGAAAAGAACCATCCTCTTTTGGCTATCAATGGTGGGTCTACAATGATGATGTCTCTACGTTTTTTATGGTTGGTGTTGAAAAAAATGTGGTGAAGCAAGTTTACATAGCAGGACAAAATATCGATGCATTTCCTTTTAAAGTTGGTCAGAAACGCGATGAAATATACCGCATGACAATTATTGACTATGAGGTAGCAGCTACTGTTGGTGACAATATTTTCATCTTCTCCATGAGTGAAGAGGATATGCAAACTAGGCTACTTGTTAAATTTGATGGTCTTTATGCACAGCTTTATATAGATCGGGAGACAAGTGAATTGCAGGGAATACGTTATACAGACAGTGAAACACTTGTCCTTCATCAGCCCTATGAAATGAGCTATCAAGGGGAACTAGTTAGACGGACACCGCCTTCCTCTTTTTTGCAACAAGAAATCGATGTGGCTAGTGCCAAACAGCTTGATGATTTATTAAATGTGACGAGAGTCCATCATGATTTACCACCTTTAGAAATGGATAACTCGTTAGAAGAAGTGGCAAGAAAGCATAGTGAAGATATGAAGGTACAAAACTTCTTAGCACATGAGTCCCCAACATATGGTGACTTAAAAAAGAGATTACAAGCTAATAATATCGAGTATAGTGATGCCAATGAAAATCTTGCCACCGCTTATTTTGATGCAATAGAAGCGATGCACGGTTGGACAAACTCTCCTGAGCATAGGAAGGTACTTTTAAATGATAGATTCACACGCGTTGGTTCAGGCGCTTTTGTGGATTATTATACACAAATTTATCTAGAGCCGGCTTCTTCGCAAAAGATGGATAGTAAAGAAAAAGATAGTGAAGGGCAAACAAATGAAGAGCCTGTTAGTGAAGATTCTATAGAAAAAACTGATCAATTATCACCATAATAGAAGAAACCCCCTTATGAAGACAAGCTTTGATTAACCGAGTTTGTCTTCATTTTTTATTCCCTCTTTAGGCTTCTGCATTTTTCGTCACACCGTTACAAAAGCCGTCATATGATAGAGAACCGAAGGGGGGAATGAGGTTTGCAATTAGCTGAGTTATTAAAAGACTGGCCATGTAGTGTGACAGGAGGATCTATTCGAACAGAAATAACAGGTGTAGAGGATTACGCTCAGGCAGTACAACCTGGTGACATTTTTATTGTACGAAAGGGTAAAAAAACGTCGGGTAGTCGTTTTGTTAAAGAAGCATTGGCACGAGGTGCTGCTGCCATTGTGTCTGAAGAAAGTATTTCTTTACCCATTATAGATAAAGAAATTCCTTTTGTATGGGTTCCTAATACCGCATTATTTTTATCGTATGCAAGTGCCAAACTTGCTGCTTTTCCAGCAGAGGCTTTAACAGTTATTGCGATAACAGGAACAAACGGAAAAACAACAGTGAGTCATTTTGTAAGTCAGCTTTTAAACGCTCTACATAAAAAAACAGCAGTTATTGGTACAGTTGGTTTTTTCATCAATGGTGAGAAGCAACAAACAGCTTACGAACAATTAACAACATTGCAAGCAAAAGAGTTACATCCGATTCTAAAGCAATGTGTACGAAAAGGTGTGACACATGTTGTACTAGAAGCCTCTTCAATGGGTTTACAACAACATCGACTTGATCATTGTGATATTGATTGTGGTGTATTTTTAAATTTATCAGATGATCATTTAGAAGATCATGGAGGGTTAGAAGCCTATAAACGTGCGAAAAAGAGATTAGCGGATTTATCCAAAAAGCTAGTGTTAAATGGAGATGATAATTTTTGCCGTTCCGTTGGTATCTATGATAAGAAAAAATCTTGCTCATTTGGCTTTGATAATCACAATGATTTACATATACAAATTGTCAGTGAATCAGCTGGAAAAACTGTACTTTGTCTACAAACTACCGCGAGTGAGCATATTGTTGAAATCCCTTTTGTCGGAAAATATCATGTACAAAATACGATAGCAGCCTTAATGGCAGTATGGCGTATAGGGGTCCCTATGGAAGATATTGTAGAGCATATGTGGTCTTTAAAGCTACCAGAAGGAAGGCTTGAGAAAATTGATAATCCGTTAGGTATTGAGGTATATGTAGATTATGCCCATACTGCTGAAGCCTTACAAGCTGTATTACAAACCTTTGATCGTTCCAAAACCATTTACCTAGTCTTTAGTTGTGGAGGAAATCGCGATAAGGCGAAACGATTTGCTATGGGTGCAGTGGCGAGTAAATATGCTGATGTAATCTATTTAACAACAGATAACCCACGTGATGAAGATCCAATTGTTATTAATGAAAGTATAATTGCTGGTTTTACAGAGCAACAATACTACGAAATTTATCTAGATCGAAAACTTGCTATTCATCAAGCTTTAGCAAAGGCGAAAAAGGGCGATATTGTCCTTGTTGCCGGAAAAGGGCATGAACAAACACAGCAAATTAAAAATCAAAAATTCCCTTTTTCCGACCAACAATGTATCAAAGACTATTTTTCAAATCTAATTACAGACGACGCTGAATAACAAAGAAAGAGCCCGTAGCTATGGCAAGCTTGCGCCCCGTCTCATCCTCTATATCACATTCCATGACAAGCGTTTGACGTCCTTTATGGACAAAACGACCACGTGCAATCAATTCTTTGTTCTTCGTTGTGGCGATATAGGAGACATTCATATTTGTAGTGACTACATTATATCCCTCTGGTACAGAGCGTGAAGCAAGTCCACCCATAGCTGCATCTGCAATCGTTGCAATAATGCCGCCGTGTGGTACCTTAATCGTATTATGGATGACAGGAGTAATAGGGATACGGACCTCGCTCACTTCAGGCTCAAATTTTCCTACCATATGTAGAGCAGCATTAATATAACGACGATGAATGCCTTGTTGTTTATCACGTAATCCATTTAAAAGATGGAATAAAACTTCCTCATCTTCCTCAGTACTTTCTTGTAAAATTGCGCCAAGTAATTGTTCAATTTGTCCTTTAGCTGTTGACATCAATTGGAAAACCTCTTTCATTAAAAATATCATTAATGTAAAATTACCATAAAATCTGTTATGATGGGAAAGAGATTGGGGGAATTAAAAATGATGATGACCTCTGACTGGGTAATCATTTTAGATGAGGCCGAAGAGCTTTGTAAGATGATTCTTTCCTCAGAACCAGCGATCGCGCTACAACAAGCGTATGATGCAGTATATAGTGATACGCAAATTGTAGAGGCTATTTATGCATTTAATCGCATGAAAGAGCAGTACGAAGATGTACAACGTTTCGGAAAATATCATCCGGACTACCATACAATCATGAAGTCAATTCGCCAACAAAAGAGGGCACTTGACTTAAATGAGAAAGTTTCAGCCTTAAAAATTGCTGAAAACGATTTTCAGGATTTACTGGATGAGATTAGCCTTTTAATAGGAAAAACAGTCTCTGAAGCGGTAAAAGTTCCTGTAAGTAATCCATTCTTTGCCTCTGGTTCATCTTGCGGAGGAGGATGTGGCTCGGGTGGTTCTTGCTCTTGCTCAGCGTAATGTAAGATGTGTATAAAACAC
>NZ_DAMDAY010000031.1:29822-32999 GCF_032093475.1 Lysinibacillus sp.
CACATCTCTTCTAGACTGTAAACAACTCGAAGGTACTTGCAGAGTTGTTTACAGTTTTTTTTCATTATGTAGTGAAAGTAATTTCGGGAGCTTTCAAAAATAAAGGGAAGGACTTGCTAATGTCCTTCCCTTTCTATTGTTTATATCAAGCTTGCTTTTGTAATAACTCTACAGCAATATCAGGGCGATCAGTAATAATGCCTTGTGCTCCATTATTGATCAATTTGTTCATTGTGTCTATGTCATTGATCGTCCAATAGTGAACAGGTATATTCAGGTTATTTAAAAACTGAATAAATTTAGGCGAATCTAAGGCAATAACCCCTGATTTAGGTGGGATTTGAAATACATCTACTTTTGGATGATATAAATGTCCAAATTGACTTGAGAAGGAAGCGAATGCTTTTCTTACATCCGATTCACCTGCACCAAGTGCTACCTGATTTTGAGCATATAAATTGAAGCGATCTATTTGTTCACCGTAAAAACTTGTTACCACGACACGATGTTCAGCGCCAAGTTCTTCAATTAAACGCCAAAGTTTTGAAGGCATTAGACTTCCTTCATACGTATCAGGAGCATCTTTTATATCGATATTGATTAGCATGTTTGGATAACTTTCTAATAGCTCTCGTAACGTTACTACATTTAATTTATCCTCTCTATATGGAAAAGCTCCATCTAGATCTTCAAACTGGTAGCCATGGTTTAAGGCGTTAAGTTCTGCCAATGTCATATCAGCAACGAGACCATAACCATCTGTAGTACGTTCAACAGTTTCATCGTGGAAAACAATAATTTCCTCATCTTTCGTTAGGCGGATATCGATTTCAAAGCCATCAACACCTAGCTGCGCAGCTTTTTCAAAAGCCATCATTGTATGTTCGGGTGCTAAATGAGCTCCGCCACGATGTGCAAGTATTACAGGGCGATCAAATTGTAATGCTTGTTTGCTTTCTCGTTGCTGCGGTTTAGAAATCGCTTTACTTCCTGCCCACGCCGCTGCACTTGCTGCTGCAATGGCAAGCGCAATTTTTGTTTTCTTACCCATATTCGTCCTCCTTAACAATTATCGTCATATAAAAAGTATAGTGATTTCATTTTTCATTGATTGTAAGTGCTCAACGTTGGAGAGCTACCAAAACTAGAAACTAGTATAAGTGAATAAGGTGATTTTTTCATGCTGATTTTTGCCGTCATCATATAAAATAATTGTTATGGAGATTAAATGTTAAAACGTTCCATTATCGAGGCGTTAGCAGCATTTATTATTCCTTTTAATGTAGCAACCATTCATTCATCAAAAACACCTGATTCATAATTCTGCCAAGTTCAATGTTTATGCTTTTCCATTATAACGGAAAATTGAGCGTTCTGTCAGCTAAACTCTGTTGCTATCATTTTCTGGTCTATGGTATTCTTTTAGGTAAGAAATGAGGGAATCCAATATGAACGAACGACAAGGGCTAATCGTTTACGTCCATCAATTAAAACATGCGAAGTCTCTTCGGAAATATGGTCATGTTCTTTATATTTCTAGAAGGCAAAAGTACGTAGTGCTTTACTGTGATCGTGAGGATATTGACATGATGACAACAAAACTACAACGCCTCCCATTTGTGAAAGACGTTGTAGAGTCTTATCGTCCATTTGTGAAAACTGAATATGAAAATGCAAAACCAGATAAAGCAAAGGAATACGACTATAAAGTAGGCCTATAATATTAAGTTAATGCAGGTATATAGTTATTTAGTCTTAATATGCCAATTAAGTATTGATAAAATAGTTTTGATTCCGAAAATATAGATGAGTGCTTTATTTCTACAACAACTGCTTTTCGATCGAGTTGTTCTATTTGTGCTTCAAACATTTTTTGTCGCTTTGTTGGTTGTTCCTCATTATATGGGATGCCTTCTCGACAAATATATATAGGCATGAATTTACTTTCACCGACTGGTTTGAGGGCGACAGCTAAAGAAATTACCTTCTTATCTTCTTTTGTAGAAGTTAGTATAAAGGCTTGATGAAAACGTTCCTGATTGGTTTTAATAATTTCGAGTAGCTCGTAAACATCACCATAGCCTTCACCTAATTCTATAAATTGTTGTGGCATAATAATTGCACATCCTTTCCATTATCATAGTATCATGCTGCGGGAGGTCAAGCACATGAAATTTGCATTAAGCTTTTTTTCTATTTTAGCACTAATTATTACAGGAACGTTATTTTTCCAATATCATGCTTATTCTTCTGATCTAGAAACTGGCATAGGTGATTTTCATTACTCACAGGAAATAGAAATTGTTTATCGTGAAAATAGCTTGGATATTCGTCACCATTTTAAAAATCTGCCGAATCAAAAGGTGAAGATTAAATGGCCAGAAAAAGCAACGAATGCTAGTTGCTTTATCGAAAATGAAAAAAGCTGTGAACGTTTATCAGATGAAGTTTCTTATTTTGCAAAAGGAGAAACAAAATCACAATCTGTGTCATACATAATTCCCATTGAGGGTGGCTTAAAAAATAAGATGCTCCTTCAAAATGTTTTTGCTACACTAATGAATGGTGAAGCATCTTATTCAATTGTATCTATTTCGACGGACAGTAAAGTGAATGGACAATGGATTACAGGTCTACCATTAGTTGGTCAACAACAATTAGTTCATGTCAATTATACAATGTTTAGAGGAGATGGAACGGTTCAAGATCTTTATTGGCAAGCAGGTAAGCTTAAAGTACAAGAGCAATCCCCTGTATTATCGATCTATGCCCAGCAGGCCATTCCGAATGATTTCCTAAAATCATTCGAAAATTTACAGTTTTTAAATGATGAACATATTGCCATTATTCAAGAAAAAAGTCCAGTAGTAGCTCATGATGAGAGATTGTTATTTTTACCAACACTTACTACACAAGCTGTTGAACAGGAAGTGATTTTGTCACAAATTAAATCTCAATTTAAATTTGTGGATTCTCCAGAATGGTTACCTGAAGTTGTGGCATCCTACTTTTTAAACGACCAAATTGGCGGAGAAAGAACGAAGAAAATTATCACGAACTTAAATGAATATATGACGGATAATCAACAACAAGCTTGGCAGGAAACGCTGAAAAAACTAGGGGATGAATCGATTTCACCGGATACATTGGACACGTATTTATCGCAAGTATTAGATG
>NZ_DAMDAY010000031.1:33009-36266 GCF_032093475.1 Lysinibacillus sp.
GATGCTAAGACATCCTATTTTACATTAAACGCGCAGCAAAAAAATGGAATATATCCACTTTTATTTGAGGATGCACGAGATGTGTATGTCAATGATGTGTTGAAGGAAGACGTACGTGTTATTCGCTATGAAGGGCAAACGTTGTATACTGCAGATACATTATTACCTGAGCTTGGTTACTCAGCTGAGGAAGGGCAGAATGGTTATTATGTAAATAGTGAGCATCGTACATTCCGCTTCCCTAAAGAGCCAGGATTCTATGTCTTCAATCAACGAAGATATTCGACTATTTCTGAACCAATTATTAAGATTGCTGATCATTATTATGTAGAAGAGGCTTGGTTACAACGTTTATTCTTGGTAGAATTACAAAAGAAAGATGAGCGAATTCAAGTATTAGCACAAGAACAATAATAACTTTTGCAGCGGAGGGCCACTCTTTCGCTGCAAAAATACTTTATATGGATGAAAGTACGGTGATATGCTGTTATGAGAGTTGTAGCAGGAGAACGCAAAGGAATGCCGTTAAAAGCAATAGCTGGAAATACGACAAGACCTACAACAGACAAAGTAAAGGAATCGATTTTTAATATTATCGGTCCGTTTTTTGACGGAGGGATTGCACTTGATTTGTTTGCCGGAAGTGGAGGCTTGGGTATTGAATCATTAAGCCGAGGGGCGGAGCGTGCTATTTTTATTGAAAAAGACGCCAAAGCATTCCAGGTGCTACAAGAAAATATAAAAAAATGTCGCTATGAAGAGGATACAGAGCTCTTTCGAATTGATGCAAAGCGTGCTGTGAAAGCGCTATTAAAACGTGATATTACCTTTAAATTAGTCTTTTTAGATCCTCCTTATCATCAACAGGAATATTATGATTTAGTACAGGTTCTTGTTGACAACGATAAAGTTCAACGAAATGGTATTATTTTATGTGAACATGCAAAAGAGGTACCATTACCTCAGCATTTTGGGGAGTTTGTTTTAACAAGACAAGAAACATATGGCGGAACTATCATTTCGGTTTATCGCTGTAAAGAGGAAGAGGGAGAATAAGTTGTCTGAGAAAATTGCTGTAGTTCCTGGGAGTTTTGACCCTGTCACATTCGGCCATCTAGATATTATCAAGCGTGCGGCAGATGTGTTTGACATTGTATATGTAGCAGTATTAAACAATTCAGCGAAGAATCCGTTGTTTTCCGTAGAGGAACGTATGGCTTTAATGGCTGAAGTTACAAAAACATTACCAAATGTTCGTATAGAAAGTTCTTCGGGCCTTCTTATTGACTATGCCAAGGAAAAAAAGGCGAAAGCAATTGTTCGTGGTTTACGAGCAGTTTCAGATTTTGAATATGAAATGCAAATTACTTCTATGAACCGTTTCCTAGATGAAACCATTGAAACATTTTTTATTATGACGAAGAATCAATATTCCTTCCTAAGTTCTAGTATAGTAAAAGAAGTTGCGAAATACGGTAGCGATGTTAGTGAACTCGTTCCAACATGTGTCGTACAAGCTTTAAAAGAAAAGTATAATTTTGATAAGTAATATTGAGAGGATGTCAAATAAAAAATGACATCCTCTTTTTTCTTTAGTGAAAGCTATCGTTATTTCAGAAAAAATAGAGCATAAATAGTTGGCACAATGATTATGCTAAGGAGGCGGAATTTTATATAAGGTCTTACAGATAGTTTTGCTGATTTTGCGATAACAAAGATTTGTAAGTGAATACTGATACTTTGCATGGTTAATAAAATCACCACTAATAAAGTGATATACGGAAAGTCTGGAAAGGCAGTAACCGTCATTTTAAGGCCATTTGTCACCTCGAGGATAGCTGCAATAGAAAGTTCGACCGTATAAGGTAGTTTTGGTATTAGCTGATCTAAGCCCTCCTGTACGATGGTCTGAATCGTTGTAAAAAAGATGATGGTTGTACCAACTAACAGAATTGTTGGAGCGGTTTCTTTAATACTTTCTGAAAAAGGAGCACTATAGAGTGGTGTGTTGTGTACGGATATACTAGGTGGATCCGTTTTGCGAAATAAGTAATAGCCTGTTACTAAGCAACAAATATTAAAAGTATGTAGTAAACATAAAAACAACCATCCAAACGTATTACTGTTTAGTAAATCAAGGCTTACAAAACCTAGAACGAACAAAGGACTTGGTGCATGACAAACAGCAAGTAAAAAATTTGCTTCTTTTGTGTGTAATTGACCACTATTTTTTAAATATACAATGGTTGTCGCGCCTGTTGGATAGCCACCAAGTGCACTAATAATGTAGGCTTGTACGTATAAAGAGGCTCTTTTTGTTTTTGTTCGCATAGGAGCCGTTAAACGCAGAAGCCATTGTGTTAACACGAGATATGGCAGTAAATATGGAAAAAGTGCTTCCATGAAAAGATTTAAGCCTAAATCAGTACCACTATGAGCGGTTTGTGGGAATAACAAGAGTAAGAGAATGAGAATTACGCAGAGCGCTATTTGAATTGTAGCAAACATGTTATCAACTCGTTTCAACTTTTTGTCATTCACATAGGCAAATGCTAAAATCAATATATGTGAGAATGGCAAAAACATGAACGTATGGTTTTGCAAGCGTCCTAGGAGGTGTTTAGTAGTGAAGAAAAAAATTGGAATTTATGCAGTGTTGTTAGTCGTGATTTGTTTTTTGATGTTATACCGACTAGACGCGTATATTATGAAACCCGGAAGTGCCTATGATGTCAGTAAATTTGTAACTGTCGATAGCAAAGAGGCAGATAGTTTGGGATCATTAAGTTTAATGACTGTCGCGATGCAGCAAGCCACACCGTTTTCGTATTTATGGGCAAAAGTTCAAAAATATCAAAAACTAATGGATATGGAGCAAGTACGAAACCCTTTAGAAGATGATGAGGAATATAATATTCGACAGTTAAAATTAATGTCTGATTCTCAGTTTAATGCGAAATATGTAGCTTTCCAAAGGGCTGGGTTAGAGACAAAGGTGCATTTTAATGGCGTATTTATATTAAATGTGTTAGATGGCGGAGCATCGGACGGTATTTTAAAAGCTGGGGATGAAATTATCGAGGTTGACGGTCAAAAAATAACGAGCCAGCAAATGCTTGTTGACCTTTTAAAGCCTAAGCAGCTTGGAGATAAGGTAACAATTCAATTTAAACGTAATGAAGAACGCAAACAGGAGACCATTACGTTGCAGGAAATCCCTAATACGCAAGAACATAGAGCAGGTTTAGGGATATCTT
>NZ_DAMDAY010000032.1:0-9731 GCF_032093475.1 Lysinibacillus sp.
TGAGACATTTTTCCCTACCATAAAGAACGTAGCCTTCGCATCATATTTTTCTAAAGTCGCTAAAATTTGTGGTGTCACTTTGGCATCAGGCCCATCATCGAACGTTAAAGCTACACGTTTTTTCGCACCTTTTGCTGCTGGAATTCCTTTATTATATACTTTATTATTCGTTAGTTGAATATTGGCTAGCTCTGAAGCTTTGACATACCCCTTTTGGTCACCCACTTCCACATAGGACCAGCCAGCAAGTGTTATGTAATACTGAACAGTCGTTTTATTGGCAAGTGTACCAAGGACCTCTCCACTTGGGCTAGCTGTTAAACGTAATTCAGCACCATTCACTGCATTAATTCGTTTCTTTGTTGGGACAGGTTTTTTTAAAGCGTTCGTCGCAACATAGCCTGTATCTTCACCATATTGGACGAATGACCAGCCACCCGGTGCTGTACCATATACAAAAACCACGCGTCCTTCATATAGCTGTCCAACCTTTTGTGCGTTTTGCCTTGGCGCTGTAAATAACGTCGTGCCACCCTTTTGCATTACTACATAACCCTCAGACTTCAACTTGACTAAAACATCAGACGCCACATAGCCCATCTGCTCTGGCGTTTGAATATGTGTCCAGCCTTTGCTTGCTGCTAGCACAGTAACAAAGCTTCCCTTCGTTAGTTCACCAATTTCTGCACTATTCGAGGAAGGCTCTTCATAGATGATAGTATCCTTGGTTACTTTCTGAATGACCACGGACCCTTCAGCATTGGTAGTTAATGGTCCAATCAATAATGCCAATATAAACGTCAAAAATATAGTATAGGGTAATAATTTTTTCATTGTTCTACACCGCCCTTAGATGTCTTTCCATGTCGTTTGCTAAAAAAATACGAAGATTTAACTTTAATTATAGAGTAATCGTTCATGCCAGAAAATAGTAATAATCAACTAGATTCCA
Organism: Lysinibacillus sp.; assembly: GCF_032093475.1. Classification (NCBI taxonomy): domain Bacteria; kingdom Bacillati; phylum Bacillota; class Bacilli; order Caryophanales; family Bacillaceae; genus Lysinibacillus; species Lysinibacillus sp. Next base: position 953 of record NZ_DAMDAY010000032.1, read on the forward strand.
TTCTATAAGACCGTTCACATCTGCGCGTTTGTAAACCTTTATACACTGCTTGTTCCCGTTTTTCTACGAACCACAGCATAAAAAACGTTATATAAAGATTTCACCTCCTTTTGCGGGTCACGCTTGGAGTGAATGGCGGACCTGTGGGGGGAATTTCTTTGGGAATGTAGCGCCTTCTTCATCATGATGAGCGACTTTCTCAAGGATTGGAGCATCTCCTTTGCTTTGGTCAGCGCTTTGCTCCGGGAATGGGGCGCATTTTTCACTTTGGTGAGCACTTTGATCCTTAATTGGAGCGCTTCCTTCACTTTTATGATCACTTTTCTACCTAATTTGAGCGACTCCTTCACTTTTATGATCACTTAGAACCTTAATTGGAGCGCTTCACTCTCTTTTATGATCACTTTACTTCTAATTGGAGCGCTTCCTTCACTTTTATGATCACTTAGAACCTTAATTGGAGCCCTTCACTCTCTTTTATGATCACTTTTCTCCTTATTCGGAGCGCTTCCTTCTCCTTTATGATCACTTTACTACCTAATTGGAGCGACTCCACTACTTTTATGATCAATTTTCTCCTTATTTGGAGCGCCTTCTTCTCCTTTATGATCACTTAGATCCTTAATTGGAGCGCTTCCTTACTTTTATGATCACTTTACTCCTAATTTGGAGCGCTTCCTTCACTTTTATGATCACTTAGAGCCTTAATTGGAGCGCTTCCTTCACTTTTATGATCACCTTTTTATCTAATTGGATCGACTCCATTACTTTTATGATCACTTTACTCTTTATTTGGAGCGCCTTCTTCTCCTTTATGATCACTTTTCTCCTTATTTGGAGCGCTTCCTTCACTTTTATGATCACTTTACTTCTAATTGGAGTGCTTCACTCACTTTTATGATCACTTTACTACCTAATTGGAGCGCTTCCTTCACTTTTATGATCACTTTACTACCCAATTGGAGCGACTCCATTACTTTTATGATCACTTTACTCTTTATTTGGAGCGCCTTCTTCTCCTTTATGATCACTTTTCTCCTTATTTGGAGCGCTTCTTTCACTTTTATGATCACTTTACTACCTAATTGGAGCGCCCACTTTTCTCCTTAATTAAAACTTCTTCGAATCTCCTAGAACGGCCCGCACTATTAAGACGTTTCAGGCTATGAAAAAGTTGAGATGTTTTCATAGATTTCCCATCTACAGGGCATTGTAGGCAGTTAAAGCATCTTCAATATGCGGGGGTGGTGTCCGAACATCGCCTGGGGCATTGGTTGTTATGAATAGAAATGATTTGCCTTCTTTTTCGATGATGGACGCGAGACATAATCCGGCTTCAGGTGTATACCCCGTTTTTCCGCCTAATATGGGTCCTTCTAAACCAGGCATTTTTGTAAACAACGAGTTTGTGATAATTAGCTCATTAGGTACATGGGTCGTATAGCTTTTTGAAGTAAATATGTGATAAAAGGTAGGGTTCTCTAACGCATAACGTAGCAGTTTACTAATGTCCCGAACGCTTGATACATGTGCCTCGTCATGTAGACCACTTGTATTAACGAAATGGGTATCATTCATGCCTATTTCCTGTGCTTTGTTATTCATATAAGTGACGAATTTTTCCTCACTGCCTGCAATTGCCTCAGCAAGTGTTCCCGTTGCATCAGCGCCTGAGGCAAGCAAAGTGCCATATAATAAATCCTCAATTGTCACAAAATCACCAGCATGAAAGCCTGCCATTGAGGCATTCTGAGCAGTATAGGTAGCAATCGTTTGCGGTTCTACAATGGTCTGTTTTTGTAGATCTTCCGTTAATTCAATTGCCACTACGGCTGTCATGATCTTTGTTAAGGATGCAGGATAAATAATGGCATCAGCATTTTTTTCAAATAATACTTCGCCTTGTGTATTGAGTAACAAAGCATTTTGACTATGTAATGATGGCAGTTCTAGTTGAACCTTTTCATATGTTTTGTTTGTATAATACAAAGCGAACACCACGATACCAATACAGCAAAGCAACACCAAATTTTTCATAAAAAAACGCCTCCTACACAATATAATAAGAGGCATTTCTGAATATTCCTTCCTAAATAAAAGCAATTAAAAAGGTTTTATAGATAATAGTCATCTTCAAAATTAGAACAAATTCTTGTTATTTTTTTATTAGCTAATTTAAAAAAGATATCTTGAGAAACTTCTAATTTGAGAGCATCCTCCTTCTGAAGACCCGCGTAAATTCCTCGTAAGATCCGACTAGTTAGCCCATGTGAGACAACAATTAGCTTTGAGTATTGTTGTATATCTTCCAGCCATGAGGTTAACCTGCTTACTACAGCTTCGTAGCTTTCCCCACCTGGCGCACGGAAATACCAATTAAAAACATCCGTGTCGGCTAACAAGTCTGGCCAGGTGTGCTGTATTTCTGCCATGGTTAAGCCAGCCCATTGCCCTACAGCAACTTCTGTCAAGCGATGATCCTGTTCCACATCATTCACATCATAACCGATTGTTTCACAAAGCAGGGCAGTGCTTTGCATAGCTCTCCCCAGTGGACTTGTAGCGATTTTCCAATCGGTTGCATCACCAATTAGCGTTTTTAGCATGCGTGCATGTTGTTGAACCTGTTCTCGACCAAGTTCGGTTAATGGTGAATCGAGCTGTCCCTGATATCTTCCTTCTCTATTATAGTTCGTCTCACCATGACGAAGTAAATAAATCTTTTGCTGCATATTTTTCCCCCTATCCCTTGCTTTCATGTTAGAGGATGATTGCTGTTAAAACAATAGCTCGAGATAAATGAAGCCTAAAAACAAACATAACGGACTATAAAATCTCGTATCGTTTTTGGCAAATTGTGAATGTTTGATGCTTTTAAAAAACCCAACATATTTAAAATCACCAATAGCCCTTGCAATAAATACACATGCACAAACTGAACTTCCTACTTTAGAAAAACTAGAGGGTTGAAAATACGCCACAAATCCTTGCTGAATGAGGATAATTAGGCTTGCCAGTAGTATAAGGGTAGCAACACAGAGCGTTCCCCATTTTCTTGGCACGAAAACTGCTTGTTGTCCCCCTCCTTTGACTGGAATCACTGCACCAATTCCCCATCGTCCCCCAAAAGCCCAATAAATATGAATGATACTAATCATCCATAAAAGGACAATCGCCATAATTGATAAACTATACATAATAGGTTCCTCCCTCGCACTCAAAACATACGATATCGTATGTTTTAGCGATAAATAGAGTCCCAAGAAGCATACTGCTGCTTTCTAGGGACATCAGTTCTACTGTAATAGTAGTTTAATCATTTTTTCTAAATCAAAATGAGGATTAGCTTCAAATCGTGTCATCCAGCCTATATAGGTTAAATAAGCTAATCTCGCACGATCTTTGGAGACCTCTTTCGTCATCCCCTTTTTTTGATAGAGCTTTGCTACACAGGCAATGCGTTGTTCCTCAATTTGAACAATACGTGTTGCGACATTGGCATCATATTTAGCCCAAGCATATATGCCGATTTCTATCTTTTTATCTTTATGAAAGCTTATGCGTAACAGCTGTTCTAAAGTTGCATCCTCCTGCTCCATACTTTGAATGATGGCATTTGTTGCATGTGTTTCCCAATAGTCAAGCATGGCATCTAATAGCTGCTGATGATCACGGAAATAATGATAAAAGCTACCTTTGCTAATTTTTAACGACCGAGCTAATGCCTCGATGCGTACCTTATGGATGCCGTCTTCTGCTAATTGTTGTAGGCCCGCCTTAATCCAGTCATCTTTTGTTACTTGCATATGAACCCCCGAAAAAAATACGTTAGCGTATGTTTTGTATTATATTACCATTTTATTCATTGACTATCAACTCTCTTTCTTATGACGGACATTAATATTATTATTGATTGTAAAATTAATCGTCATGACACGCGGTAAAATACATGCACACACTAAAATAATTGCAATTAGCTTTTTCATTCTTCTACTCCTTGCTTTAAAAAGTATTATCAAATAAATTTTCTGAAATACCTTGTATAATATCTTGCTCCTCAAAGGTCATCAGTTCTTCCTTTGTAATCATTGCTTGCTGTATCAATCGATTGGATTGGATCGTTACTAGTTTTTCAAACAAGTTTCGGATATAACGTCCATTAGAAAAATTAGGAATCGTTTCAATAGGTATTTGGTGGAGTTGAGCTTTCATACGCTGGGCAAATGCTGCCCCAAATTGGTAATCATTTGTTTGACAAAGCATAGCAAAAATATCATAGAGCTCATCCGTACTAAAATTATCAAACTGCACAAAATGATTAAAGCGTGATTTAAAGCCTGGATTTGATTGTAAAAATTCCTCCATAAGCGCTGTGTAGCCAGCAACAATAATGACTAAGTCATCTCGTAAATCCTCCATAGCTTTTAATAAACTATCAATTGCTTCCTTACCAAATGCATCCTGTTTATCATTAATCAATGAATAAGCCTCATCAATAAACAAGACACCCCCCTTTGCTTTATTGACGACCTCCTGAACCTTTAGGGCTGTCTGTCCAACATATCCTGCAACTAACCCTGCACGGTCTGTTTCAACAAAATGTCCACTCGATAATACGCCTAAATGCTTATAAATTTGCCCAATAATACGTGCCACTGTTGTTTTGCCTGTGCCTGGATTACCTGTGAAAACAAGGTGGTAGGTAATAGGAAAGCTTGTTAAACCATGGTCTACACGTAAGCTTTGAATTTTAATAAAGTTAATTAAATTATGTAATTCTTTCTTTGCATTTGGAAGACCTACAAGACCATCCAATTGCTTTTGAAGTTTGTTAATTTCCTGTTCAATTTCGGGCGTAATACGTAATCGTTCGTCATTTATAAATTCTCCGCTATAAATAATTTTGCCCTCTTCATTATAATAATCGCCTCGTCCATGTTTTTTCCCCTGCACAAGATCTCCAATATAAGAAGCCTGTCCATTATCATAATAAAGCGTTCCATGACCCGTCATTGCATCCTCTTTAAAATGTCCTTCCGCTTCCAGTACACCTTCTCTAGAATAGACCTTTCCTTTGCCATGCTTCAGATCCTCAAAGAAATAACCTTCATAATAGAGTGTAGTCACTCCACGGTCAAGCTCCTCTCCTGTTGGAGACTCTGCAGGATAATATAATTTCCCAGCTCCCTGCATATGATGCCAAATAAAATCACCCTCGTACTGTAAAAATCCGGTCGGATAATATTGCTTGCCTTTTCCTTTTTTCATACCATGGACAAAATCACCCTCATATTGTGGTTGATTTAAATGTGGATACATTGATCGTAGTTCTTGATACGGTGCAATTACATCTTCTTCATAATATAAAATGCCATAGCCATCCATTAAATCATTACGAAAATGGCCTTCATAATGAATTTGACCATCTTTATACAAAATACCATTACCTTGTTTTTTATTTTGAATAAATTCACCTTGATAAATGAGTTGTCCTTTTAAATACATGATTCCATTGCCTTGCTTCATATGATTGATGAATTCACCCTCGTATAATGGTTGGCCTTCTTGATCAAATAGTGTGCCTTTGCCATCATAAATATCGTGACCAAAATCGTTTTTTTTGACGCCACCTCGATACATGATTGTACCATCTGGATAAAATAATTCTTTTTCTTCATAATTATATGTCATTTGATTGCCTTCCTTTATCATTTCAGTATATGCTCAATTATAGCGTGGAAAAGAATACATATGTGTGAATTTTTAGAATTTAAGGAGACGAGCATGAAAAAACGATACAAACTACTACTAGGCATTTTACTCCCACTACTTATTCTGTATATCTCGACAATGCTGTTAACAAGGGACACAGATTTTACAACAGAGGTAACAGAGCGTCTCGATCTAGAGGAAATTCATGAAATTGAAATTATTCGTTCTTCAGATGAAAAAACAATCACTTTGACAGATACAGCCAAAATCAATCAGATGATGGAGCCATTTAAAGACCTGCCGTTAAAAAAAATATGGTTTGCTAAATCCGATTTCAAGGAAGCTTATTGGATAACTTTATCAACTAATAATGACAGAGAAATTGGCTTACGTTTAGATGATGACAAGCATTTATTTGTTTATTTATATGAAGAAAACTACATGAAAGATTACAAACTTACCCAGGATTTTGATATGACATTCATTGAGCAGCATTTTCAGAAATAGAAAAACCCGTGCACTTAAGCACGGGTTTTCAAATACAACGATAATTTTGCTGTATAGCTTGGATTGTTGCAATAATCTCTTCTCTTAGCTCAATTGGCTCTAATACCTCGATAGTCGCACCTTGACTCAGCAGCCACATTTTGATGCCTATTCCAAATACCTCTGCCTCGAAAAAGTATTCGCTATCGTTTTGTGAAAGTAATTTAGCTGAGGGTAATCGATTGAAGATGGTCTTAGGTGATTTTCCTTTGTAGAGAAATCGAATAGGTAAAAGTTCACCCGCATCCATAAACGGCTTGCGCTTGTGAAGTTCTTCCACTTGAAAATGGTCAGTAAATGGCTTGTAAAATTTATTCGTTAGTTCACGACTATCTTGAATGTGATCCATTCGATAGGCAATGGGTACATCCTTTTTGGAATGATAGTCATAAGCAATTAAGTAAAAGTCATACTCTGAAAAGATAATAGTAAGAGGCTGTAACATTATTTCCGTTGGGGTTATGTCATCCTCATGAAGATAATCGATTTGAATGATTATTTTTTTGGATATGGCTTCTGAAATACGCCAAATTAGTGGAATGAGAGATTGTTTACGATATGTATCTACATCAAAATGATTTTCATTTAAAACCATTTGTTCCCGTTTATTTGCCTGCACATTGGAAGCAAGCTTTTCAATAATAGTACTCAACTCTGATTTTACAAGCGCCTTAGATGCTATCAAAATTTTAATAATCGTCAATACTTGCTCTTTCGATAAACGGTTGTTATTTGTATGGATTAGCTTGTACACCTTTTCTGAACGCGCATATTGCAAATGGCAATCGAGCTTCGCCTTGGCAATATATGCTCGTATTTGATCGATGTCTCGTTGTATGGTTTTTTCACCAACCTGATGTGTTAATGCTTCCTGCTTCTTGTTGATCCCATGGCCATCCATTAGTCGATTAAACATCGACAGAACCCGATAGCCTTTGCTTTGCTGTGAATCCACCATATATCCCACTCTTTCTTCCTTCTATCAATTCTAGATATTTCTATATCTTATTGGTACTATACGCCTCCTACAATAAAACACCATTCAAAGAACGAAATAAACGTTATTCTTGACATAATTAACTAAAATTTTACAATTAATTAGCTAATAATAGCTATAAAAAAGGACTTTAATAAAATGCATTAAAGTCCTCACACCCATTATCTTAATTTTACAGCTGTTCCGTACACTAACACTTCTGATGTACCATCCATGACAGATGAAGTTGCATAACGAACCCCAACTATTGCATTTGCGCCCAATTGTCGTGCTTCCTCCTCCATGGCTTGTGTGGCGATTTCACGAGAACGAACGAGCATTTCAGCATATTCTTTCATCTCGCCACCCACAATATTACGAAGTCCAGCTATCATGTCACGACCAATGTTTCGGGATTGAACAGAATTTCCTTTCACTAAGCCTAATGTTTCGATAATGTCTTTGCCTGCGACAATATCTGATGTAGCTAATAACATGATTATGCCTCCTTGTTTGACAATTTTTGTACTGCTTCCACCGTCTCTTGAATGGAAGATGTAATGATTCCATTACGTTTAATTAAACCAATAACAAATAAATTACGGTAAACAAACTGATTTTCTAGTCCATCTCGGACAAGTGCCTCGATTTTTTTCATATTATCTCGCCCTTGCTGACGAACATCTGTCAGTACACCAACAATAGGACGATTGAGCATAGCAAACGCACCAATTTCAGCGGCTACCCCTGAGTCAATTTCAACCCCATCTAATACAGCGATTAATACATCACTCTTTTCTAACATCTCTAAATCAGCTTGCGCAATTGCCAAACTATCTGCATAGGCAGACTTATCATTAATGGCATCGTTCTCCTGTGGTACGTATAAAGCGATGCCTGGCACTGCCTCACGAATAGCTGCAGCTAGCTGCTCGTTGACTAAACGATCTCCTAACGAAAATAATCCATTTGCTAAATATGCTTTCATGTTTCGAACTCCTTAAAGTGGTTTTTCTAATATAATTTTATGTCTGCCTTTCTCGTCAACAAATGTGGACACGATATCAAACCCATGTTTGAGGTTGGCGATAAGCATTGCTTTGAATGCATTTCTGCCATATGTACGAACTTTCTGAAAGCCTAATGTTTTGATATGTGCGTGCTGTTGTTTCATTAATTCACTTGCAATCCCCAGCCCTCGTTTCGTTTCATGAACGCCACCCAACCAACTATAAAATACATTATCTGGATGTGGATAGCCTAGTTTAAAGCCAATTAAAGTGTCATTTTCAACTGCTAATAGACAAAGAAGACCTTCTTTCTTTTCTAGCTTTTCGAGTGGCAAATAATCGCCGTCAAAGACATGCGCATGGACTTCCTGTAGTTGCTCCAACCAAGCATAGGGTATGCCTTCCGTCATCACAATATGCATGTTCATCACCTCTGTCTATCATTATAGCAGTTCTATAGCCTGAAGAAAAAGGTGATCATCTAATCCAAAAGCAATCATGATCATTGCACAAAAGTAACTATTTTCGGCTTGAG
>NZ_DAMDAY010000032.1:9741-11824 GCF_032093475.1 Lysinibacillus sp.
TGAGCTATTTTCGACACCTATCTAATTCAGTATACTTGACGAAAATAGGAAACGATAGGTAGGAGGAAGTTTAGTTGACACCATTTACTAGTTGGTTAACCAATTCATTGCGCCCTTATTTCGGCCTTGACACCCTAGAAGAACACTGGGACATATTTCAAATTAGAGAGGATTATTTTATTTTCCTCGAAGGAGATGTCATTAAAAAAAGAATTTTCGTTAATGAGCATAGCTACCAAGAAGCAGATGTCGACATTTCAACACGTAATCGTGAAGTCATTGTCCCTCAAACCGCACGTGGAAAAGAAAAGAAATTGAATTACACAAATATTTCTGCAGTGAAAGCTACAGGCGTTGTTTTTTCGGCTGGTTTAGGCAATCAAAATCATCCATCTAGCTATATTACGGCTCGTAATACCAAAACATATTATCAGTTACCACTAACAGGCTTTGAGCATTTAACGACTAAATCAGCTCTATTGAATTGGCTTCAGCAATTTCCATCCCTACTTCCTGTAGATTACCCTGACAAGCTAGCTAAGCTAACAAAGATGAAAAGTTTACGCTATAAGACTGTGCCAGGCGATATTTTTCGTGTAGAAATTGATTTATTTGAAGATGGCTATGTGCTTGTAATCGGTGATTTACGTCAAATGCAGAAAGATCATTTATTTGCAGAGGATAGTATTTGGCATAATGTTATGACGATGCCTTTATTTGTCCGTCCCTACTTGTTGACAACGACAGAGCGCTCGCCTTCTCTTGAGGAAATCCAATCCGCTCCATTGGCCGCCCAAACCTATATTGTTATGGACGATCATTTTATGCGTGGGTGCTATGAAAAGGTGGGTCACAAAATGCTAATAGAATCAGATATTGTCTTCCCAATGGGATATGGCGTGACACTAGACTATGGTAAAGAGCCTCGATATCGTCTTTCCTGGGGCTCAGGAACAATTAGCAAACCTGCACCTTTAACCTCATTTCAAACAGCTAGTCGTTTTACCAATCATGGCGTCTATGCAGGCGTAGCAAGTGATTGGTTGAAGCCAGAAGAAGGAATTGTAGAGGAGTCACTAGATCACCTTGACTATCGCGAGGAACGACAACAGGCGTTAGCTGAATTCGGCTTGCCGGAAGACATCACTTATGATGATTTTAATCGCCAAACTGGTGGATTGACGCGCGAGAAATATATTCATTATGTCAATAAAATGTATAGTCGCAGTCGCTCTCACAAAAAATAGAGGGAGTATGCTCATGCTCTCTCTATTTTTTATTGATGGTTGATTTCATCCAATAATTACTTATAATATAAAGATATCATTAACCCACTCCATCACTAGAGGTGCTTTTTTTATGTATTTTGGCATTATACCACTTATTTTTTTCATCATTTTTCTTATATCATATTTAAAAGACCCGAGAAAAATGATCAACGGACTATTATTTAATGTATTTATCTGCTCATTTCTATTATTCTGCGTCATTCTATCTTTAGCATCTGACCATTACTTTATAAGGCTCATTGTCATTATTCCATTAATTGCCTTATTCATCTTAATTCCTTTTGGCATTGTTGCTTTAATGTTTGGTTTATTTTTAAATGCAAGAGTATTAATGCAGCGAGAGGGCAGGCGTTTAGCTAATTCTTTAACTTTGCTTGTGGCTATAGGCATTTTACTTTTTATGCTATTACCGATTATTAGTCCTGCTAGCTTGTTTTCAAGTCATCTTCAACCGATATTTGGAGCGATCTCACTGATTACGTTTTATTTCTTTATCCACCTATCCAATTTTTTATCAGCCTATTTTCTCTATCAATTCAATCGACCACGATTAAATCAGGATTTTATCATCGTGTTAGGTAGTGGGCTAATCAATGATAAAGTACCACCGCTGTTAGCAAGTAGAATTCAAAAAGCGATCGATTTTTATCATAAGCAGGCAGCTGTTTCCACACCACCGACCATCATTTTATCTGGTGGACAAGGGCCTGATGAAAATCTTCCAGAGGCTGAGGCGATGCAACGTTATGCCATTGAAAAGGGAATACCTATCGAGCATACATTACAAGAAAATC
>NZ_DAMDAY010000032.1:11834-34873 GCF_032093475.1 Lysinibacillus sp.
TTTCGAAGCAACTCATGGATGAAATAACACAAGGTAAAGCTTACAATAGCATTTTTACAACAAATAATTTTCACCTATTTCGTGCGGGTATTTATGCAAGACTTGCTGGCTTAAACAGTCAAGGCATTGGCTCAAAGACGGCCTTTTATTACTGGCCAAACGCTATGATTCGTGAATATGTTGCAATTGTAGTTATGGAGCGAAAGCGTCATATGAAATTAATTGCACCTATTCTCGGTATTGCCATCATTTTATCTGTTGTTAGTTATTTCATCCTATAACGTAGTACTGATTCGTGCACTTTTTAAGGTGTCACGGATCTTTTTTTACACCAAGTACTGTTTTATTTGTTGCTCATAGACCGTCTCATAGTAATATTTGCGAGGATAGCACTCCTTTTGGAGTACCTGATAAAGGATGGATTGACCTTCCTCGTAACGAATGGAAAAATCGCAATGATCATATAGTTCTCGTGACAACTGTTTGATTATACGAACATCTTTTACAGTCACCCTCCAGCCGAACTGAATTAGATCCTGTTGATCAAGTGGATCACGATACGTATCAAGCACAATACAGGCATGTGGCAGATGCTTATTGGTAAATACTAAAACATCCCCTGTATGGATGGATTGATCAAAAAAACGTTCGTAAATCTCTTTTATAGGCACTTGGATATCCAGCACATCCATAATTTCCTGAAAAGTTGGGTGAGGGATATAGTCATCATTTGTTTCATCTGGATATTCAACTAATTCCAAAATGGAAGCCATTATCCAAAAATCATAGGTCATTTCATTCACTTCCATTTTTCCATTGATGCTAAATGGCTAATTTCTTGTTCCATTCTCTCAATAAGATTGGCAAGGTTGGCTTGCCATTCAGGCCAACTTTGGGATTCAGACCATAATTCAACAAGCTCTCTACTCCCATGTTGGTCAGGAACATCGTCTTTAATATCTTTTAAATATCTTAAAATAAATGTCAAAGAGCTTTTATCTGCCGTCATGTGTATGTTTGGATCATTGCTGTCTTTACCGTAAAATTGACCAGTATTGAGATAGTGGATGTAGAATTCCGCTAGTGCCATTGCACTCATATCATAGAAAAAATCGATATCTTCAAAGGTCTCCCCGAAAAAGCCTTGATTTTTCATTGCCTGGATACTATTCCTTAATAGTAACTGTTTTGATTCATTGTGTTGGTTGATAAAATCCTGTAAAAAGCCCACAACATCTAATCCTTCATCACTTTCCAACGCTTTATAACCCCAAGTCCCCATTTCATGCTCCTCCCTTTCTTAACTTCCTTTAATCTAATGAAGCTTTCGTAAAAATAAAAGCTCGGCCATCTGTATTTAAAATTTGCAACCCATTATCACACTCTACCATCTCCGTATCCCAATGAACGTGTCCACAGCAAACAATTAAATTAGAAGCTTGCTGTAGCTCATTCCAAATACTTGCGTTTCCAGGTTGCCTATGTAGCCTCACTTCAGGACTTTCATGTAGCAATAAAATTGCAGGGTTTTGCCTTAATAACTGACGTAAATGGGTTAAATAATCAGCTTCGCTCATACGATTCGATTTATCAGCCCTACCAATAACTCCCCCTAATGCTGCAATCGTCATTTCACCGCAGTGCAGCTTGCCAGCCTTAGGGAAAAAATGAATACCTGCTGTAGCGCCCAATATAGCTCTTGCCTCACATGAGAAAACATCATGATTCCCCGCAATACCCGCCACAACACCAAATTTACTATGGAAAGCTTGCCATACCGACAATGGATTGCCACTGGACCCCCTCTTTAACGGATCTACATACAAATCTCCACATAAGCAAACCACCACTTTGGATGGATTTAAATCAGAAAAGTGCGTTTCAAACAATTGTGCTAATGTATCAGCAAGCCCTTCTCCCAGCAATTTTTGCTCGTGGTCAATAACTCCCTGTAAATCAGAGGTAACGACCAACGCATCTAGCTCCTTAGGTAGGCCCACCATCTCTCCCCAATAAATAGGAAGCACTTTATAGGCTATGCCTTTTCCATTAGGGGCGGCTGTTTGGTATGGTAGTCTCTTTAATGGTTCCTTTGCAATATCGACAATTTTAATTGAACGATGGACTGGTTTCTTCATCCGTGAACGCTCCTTTCTTACAGATAGGAGCCAAAGTAGAACTTCAACTTTTCTTGTGAATAGCCGTCTTGCCCCCTCCAAGTAGCCATTGACATGAAATCTGTTCCTCGTCCTCGCTCCTTCCGAAAGTCATTCTTTGATACAAGTATTCCTGCATAGCCCCATATTTCCATGACAACATCTCGTTCATATTGATTGGACTTAAAAACATCTTTCCACCGTTTCTCAAGCTGTCTAGCTGCATCCGTGTCTTGACAGGATCCAATCGCCTCTACCATCTTTTTCAAAATGGCTACATCTTCCTCGCAAACAGTAAATGCCTGTTGTTCTTTCACTAAGCATTCTAAATCCAGCAAACAATACAATAGCCAATTTAGACGAATACCTCCCCACTTGATTCGTTCAAAATTCAGCACATTTAAGTCTTCATTTACATACAATTCTTTTGGCATTATTTTTTGTTCATTACAGTAGCCACACGCACTATAGGCTACCGAAGCTACAGGTCGTTCGTGATAGGCATGATTCGGTAGATCATAGGTAAGGGCCCAGCTAGATAGGGCACTGCGCAAATGAACTTTGCGAGTTGACAAACTATGCAAAAATGCTTGGATCACCAGTTCTTTTGTTAAGACTTCATCATGGAGTTGTCTGAGCCTTTCTATACATTCATCATGGGATATCGTTAAGCGATCAAACATCAAACCTTTATCTTTCGCATACTGAAAGTCTTCAACTGTATAGGTAGCCCCTTCAGCTCTCCATCTACCCGATTGCCAATAGGTTTGCATTAAAATTTTCTTGGCTTTTTGATCCATTATAAATCCCCTTATCTCTGTCATGAATAATCTATTTGTGCTGCTAATTTTTCGGCCATCTCTTTCCATGGACGTTTCCACTGTGAACCCGCAATTTCTTCCTCTGTTTGTTCTAGCCAATAATCACCTTCCATTAGCTCAAACATCTCCATTAATGTAATAGGAGCACAAATTGGATTGGTCATTGCCGCGAGCATAGGCTCTGGTCCATCATCCCAGTTATAGCTAATAACAATGGCGTGTAAAATGATAGCCGACGATATCTTACTAATGCGGCTGCACATCATTTCAATAGATTCCTCATATAAAATGGCGTTCACCTGTTGCTGTTCTTCTTCGCTCAAAGTCAGTCTAATTGTGCCAGGAGTATCCAGCAATAAATCTGCTATCCCTTTATGCTCTCTTGCCGCATACCAAGCCGTTGCCCTAATCCCTTCTGAAGCGTTTAACGCTACACCCCTAGTAAGTAGGTAGGAAATAACATCTCTTTGCTTAAACTTCACCGCTTTTTTCAGCGCACTATCTCCTAGCTTATCTTGAGCTTCTAAGTCTATGTTTTCTGTTAGTAGAAGCTTAATACCTTCAAGTGGCATACGATGGGTAATAAACAGCATTAACGGTGTTCTTCCCCGCTCATCGCGTTCATTTACATCAAGCTTGGTCACAGCCTCTAATACCCTCTCAAGGTCTTTAGATTTACTAACCTCTAGCCAATCCATTTCGATTACCTCCATTATTTAATTCATCCATTGTAATATTCTATCTAGCTCCTTACTCGATGTTTCTTCTTGCTTCCTACGCTGGGCTAGCTTCTTTGGATTACCAAATAGTCGGTATAACACAACTTCTCGCTCGTAGTCCTTCTTATTTTCTAACTCTTGCACAAGAGCCCCAAGTAAGTTTGGCTGCCACATATCAATGCCTTTTAGTGGCTTAGCCGATTCATTCGAACCCATTAATATGGCTACCAAAACAGGCATTAGCTCTACTGAGAGGCCATGAGCTTCTATAAAGGCCTCTGCATAACCATCTTGCACAGACTGATGCTCTATATCAACGAGCGCCATGTAGGTTTGGATAAGCGAGAAATAGGCATCACTAGAAAGGCCTAATCCAAATACTGCATAGGTGCCCGGCATTGCTGATTTTTCACTTGGCTCCACATCCTGATACCAAGCAAATTCTTCCATAGCTACTTGTGCATAGTCCGCTATTAAAGGGAAAAGGGTAGGAAATGCTAGGCAATTGGCAAAAAACTGATGAAGCTTTGATTTAGCCAATTTTTTTATAGGAAGATAATTTTTTACTTTAGACTTCAATGACAACTTGTAGCCTTTAGGAAAGCCTTCCTTTAGAAGATCAATGATATAATGAAGTGCTTCTCGATAAGCCGCTTCCTCTTCTGCTATGATTCGTATATCAATTGTTTGCAATATATCATTCGCTTGTCCTTGAAAAACATCGCGCTTTCGCGTGCTTTCAAAACGACCGCTCCCTGTTTGCAAATAATCAACTGCCTGCTGAGAGCCGAGCTGCTTGGCAAGCTCAAGGTATTTTAGGCAAGTAGCAGGCTCTTTCTGACCTATTTTTAACGCCACATACAGGAAAAAATCTATATGTTCCTGCTCAAGTTGTGGAGGGCGATCAGTAGTTTTAAGCACCCACTCTTTAATATACTCTCCTGTTTGTTCAAAATAGTGCGTTAAAAAATGCTCCTCTGCCCACTGCTTAAATGCTGAAGTATAATAATAAATCCATTTATCTAAACGTTCTTTGTTGGCAAGATGCTTCTCTTGTAGTCGACGAATTAGTGGTTCGATTTCATCAGCTACTGGATGAAAAAAATGCGGATTGACCAAATATTGTGCGAAGAAAAATTCATCATGATCACTTGGACGCACAGGTAGCTTAGCCATCACTTTTGTTTCAATAAATGTTGTCAGCGCTTCTTTTGTCAACTCTAGTTTGCGATTATTCAACAGCTTCTCTTGATAATGGAACACCGTATTATCCTGTTCGAATTCAAGCACGATTTGAAAGTGGTAATCAAAAAATCGAGGGCCGTATTGTTCTGATAGAAAAATCGTTTCCACTTTTGTACATAATGCCGTAAAAAGTTCTACTATATAGCTTTTTTCTGTAAACTCTTGTATGTATGGACCCGACTCCACCTTATAGGCACTATCACTCCAACTAAAGGGCTCATAGACATCAATAAAAATAGTACCGTTAGGCGTTTTTCCTTTTTTCCAAGTAACTTTTAAATAATTAAAAATGCCTGCTTGTAGTCGACTTTGACCTTTCAATGAACGTATTCTCTTACTTTCTTGTTGATAAATGGACGTAAGCTGCTCCCATACATCTGCTAGAAAATGTTCTACACATTGCTCCAAACATACAACCTCCTTTTCCATGCTTAGCGAAAAATCTCCCGCTAAAAAGCCTAGCGAGAGATCCACCTTATCCGATTGTTTTCACAACCGCTCCTTCTTGATTTTTAATATGCGTTTTCAAAATTTGAAAGCTCACTCCTGCTAACGTAGATATAGTAAATTGGCCTTCTTGCGGCACAAGATTTTGACTTAGTTCCTCCACCGCGTCCTTGTTTAATGTTATGGTAATTTCCTGTTCAGTCTCATGATAGCCCACCTGATCATCCGCTTTAAAAAGGATTGTAGTTTGTTGACCAACTAAGCTAAGATTCTTATTTTTTAATAGACGTCCTCGTAATAATTTACTTATAACCTCCGCTTGCTTGGCTCCTAGTTGCATAATATTGGATTGTTTATGAAACCAACCCTTTTTCCCCTCTTCCCAAGCGAGTTGATCGACAAAAAGAAAGCCTGTATTGGACCCCTCTTCCTCTATTCCTCGCTCAACTGCCTCTTGTACTTTGGGATTTTGTAGTAGAGAAGGTCGTGTTAAATCAGTAATATAGCTTGGTATTTGCTCAATCCCCGCCTCTAACACCCCTAATGTATTCCATGTCTGCATCGCTTCAAGCTCATCCTCTGAAATACCAACCATTTGAATAAACTCCATCTTGCCATTAGGTGTATCCATTTCTGCAAGCTCTGGGTCATGTGTAAAGGCCAGTGCGGTTAATTGCGTATCAGAATCAAGACAAATAGGACCATTGGCATCCAAATAATCGCCTTTTCTAAAAACATTGCCACTATTAAAAACATATCTGCCCATATTTTGAAGTAAGTTTAAGGCCCAAGCAGGTGGCTCCTCCTCGTCCTCGTGACGCACTAATCGAAATGTCAATTCAAATCCATACCCACTGTATTCCTTATTTTCCAATTCCTTTTCATATAATTCCGAGAATCCATATGTAACAAAATGCCAATGTGGAATGGGTGATTCACTTTTATAGGCACTTATCCCATCTAAAGGGTCTTGTCCGCCTAGTGAATAAGGGATCATCGTTCCATAATGCATAGGCTCCTGGTCGCCATATACTTTTGCTAAGGCCTGATCAATTGCATCCCATCCAACTGCTGTTACTTCTTCGCTCATTTCTAAGTCCTCCTTAGGTGATCATTCAATCGTTGCACATACATACCTAATAGTTATAATACCAATTTTATGGTAGCTCTTTTAACAGGAATAGGACTCATTTTCTGTTTTTCAGTACCTAGGTTTATTTTCATTCGGAACAAGGTAAATATGACTAATGACAGTAAACAGGCTATCTTTTCGTACTAAACAAAAAGATAGCCTGAGTATTATGCAATTTTCAACGTATTGAATAACATGGTGAAAAGAAAACGGATGACTTAGCCATACATCATGGCAGGCTCACGTACAGCATGTAAATAGTCTGCTAGTTTCCCTGCGTATACTTTTTCTAAATACGGTAATTGTGCTAGGCAATGAGGCGTCATTAATGCTGGATTTTGGACTATCTTTAAACCGCCCACTTTTAATAGCGTCGCTACAAATTGGGAACAAAAATAAGCACGCTCACGTCTCACTTCCTTTTGCATCACTACCCCAAAAAGACCGATAAAATTATATTTATAGCGATCTCGATTCCAATACATATATCGAACAATTTTCATCATCTCTAAATATTGATAATGAGATATCCGACAACGATAAATAACACAATCAGCGGATTCAAATAGTCCTCTTTCCGCATCCTCTCGTAAAAAACCTCCACTTAATGGATTATTTAATTGTCTTCTACCAAAGCTATACATTTCAAATAGCCCCTCATCAAAGGCTATGGATGCATGATTCATCTCTTTGCCTGTATACATGCCAATTGCTTTCGATAATAATGTGCCTGTTTTGGTTAATACTATGTAAATCGTATGTGCCATATCTTCACCTACTCCAATGTTCTCTCCTACTACCAATACGTTTTAAATCTTCAAATGGTTTCGTGAATTTCCTTTTTTTATAAGTATACACAGCTAATCTTAAATTTTTCCTTAGTAGAACCTGAAGATTTCCTTAAGATTTCACTTTATGAGGGTGTATTTACAATGTAACAGATCCCTTAAACTCAACGTTTCTACGATGCTTATTTTTCTACTACCTTTATTTATATGTATGTATTTGTATTCTTATGTGAGGTACATTTGGGTGCAGATACTTTTTTTCTGGGGTACTTGTGGTGCAAAAAACGGCTAATAGATAACTACTTATTAGTTTATATGAGTGATTATTTATGCCAATCCACACTTACAAAATTAAACATTTTTGATATAATTTTACCGAAGGCCGGAAAGGAGGAAAATATGAGGAAACGACTCTTCATAACAATTAGTGTTCTTGCCGTCGTAATTGGCTTAATGGTATGGGATGTGTACGAAAATAAAGAGTTAAAAAAACATGAAGCCATTGCTAAAGCTGAATTTGAAAAAATTTATACAGTAGCAGATATTTTTGAAGATGCCATTTTAAATAAAAAACCAACTTCTTTAAACATCCTTATAATTGAATCAGAACCGCTAAATCCTGAAAGAGTAAATGTCACAAACGAAAAACAACAAAAACAAATTATGGATGCGATAAACAACTTGCAAGTACAAAAAACACTCGGTGCAACTCCTTATGAAGATATGGATTATTCTATTAACATCGAATCAAATAAAGGCTATGGATTGCACGTATCCGAAAAGAAAAAACAAATTGCATTTCTAGATTTAGATAACGATTCAACTAAAACAGAAAATAAATTTCTTTATGAATACAAGATTCTAAAAGGTGCTAATGAATTTTTCAATGCTTTAAAGGATATTCAATAACACAATATACAAGCAGGTTTCAGCTCAGACTATCGCCAAAAGGAATCGACAAGAAATATCGATTCCTTTTTGTTATGAAATGGTACCAATTTTTATTCCTCACCTATAAGTTCTTTTGAAATAAAGTATGCCCATCTCCAATGCCGACTTGTTCAAAACCATTGCTACGATAAAAATCATTTAATTTATTATTTTTCTCTACGCAATCCAATCGTAACGTATTTTTTCCTTCCTTTTTAAGATACTGTTCAAGCCATTGTAATAATTCTTTTCCTAAACCAGAGCCCATATTAGAACGAGATACAGCTAATCGATGAAGATAGACGGCTTCATCATTTACATGTCCCCAAGTATGTTTGTCCCAAGAGCTTGGTGTGTCATACAGCGTAAATGTTGCTACAATCTCTTCATGTCGTTTAACAATAAAAGTGTCCTTATTACTGATCGCCTGCCTTATTTCATCATCTTCTCCTCCAGCAGCTAAAAATCCCCATTGATCGATTTCTTGTTCCTTTAGCCATTTTGCTACATCCTTTAAAAGATGAACTATTTGGTCTGCTTCTTTACTCGTTGCAAAGGTCACTTCATAATCCGCCAATAAAGAACCTACGTTATTTGACATGTTCTATTCCCCTATCTTTCAATATTTTGATAACCGCAAAAATGAATATAACTGTTTAATACGACTCCTTTTTATTAATATCCTTCCTTTTTACATATAAGATCTCTTTCCCCTAGAAGTTTCACATTTTTTACCGTTAATAATTTTTTTCAATCTCTCATTATCTCGTATAAAAAAACCCATAATAGCTAACAATAACTATACTTCTGTTTGCCTATTTTTAAATTTTTGGCTTCTACTTCTTCCACGACAATCAAAATAATGCCTTCCAATAGGTCTTTTACTAGTGAATCGACAATTTAACATACATTACAAATAGAGGTGCTTGCATTGACTACATTCGGAAAATGTTTATATATCGTGTTCTTTGTAACACTGTTTTTATTTACAACGATTTATGATCATCTCACTCATGGGGATTGGGCCTTACTTGAAAATTTTTTCTTTTCTTTTTGGGTAGCAACTTTTTTATTCATGACGTTACTACTTAGAAGTAAAAAAGGTGAAGCAGAAAAAGGTTAGTTCATTTTAAAAGCTCAACAAACATAACCCCGTTCTCATTTGAGAATGGGGTTAGTTGTCAGTTGGATTTTTTAACACGTAAAACATTATATTTAAATAAAAGTGTTATCCCTAAGTTCATCAGAAAATGGACGATAATGGGGACCAAAATATTGTATGTATTAAAATAAAGCCAGCTAAACGTCAGACTTGGAATACTAATATTCAGGAGCATGATTGGCTTTTTAAAGTATTGAACATGAATGGCTAAAAACAAGCATGTAGTGATGAGTATGGCCATCCACTGATGATCCAGCCAAATGTAAAGAACATTTTGGATAATTCCTCTGAACAGAAGCTCTTCAAACACAGCACCTAACAACATAAAGGCGAAAATCTCGTGTAATGAATACATTTGATAACTCTTATTTGTATCATCAATATCATTCGAGGGTACAACATACGTTAAAATCACGCCATATAAGACTAAAGCAAAGGAAGCAATGATGACATACATAAGTAATTGAGCAGGATGATTAAATGTTAAGTATTGCTCAATGTTAACTACCTCGTACACGATTAACATAAACATAATAGCTAAACAAATGAATGAAAAGGAGGTAAACACTACAATAGCATCTTTCGGGTTAGCTTCCTTTTTTATGATTTTTTTATTTTCCATATAAAACCTTCTCTTCTTTTTTTCTATTGCTATCCTAGCAAAATCCATGAAATTTAATCTCAGGATCTCCTTATTTCAACTATTTTTTCTAATAAGAAAAGGAAAAAAAGCCTACTTTAAAAAGAGTTCGGCATAACACCGAACTCAATCTACAGTTGCATCATACTATACTATTGGATAATACGGCTCGTAAATGGGTTGACTATAATAAGGTGGTCTAACACCAATGGTCGGTGTGAGCCAAGTATAATTCAAATAATGAATGTTTAATGAGTATGCTTCGTTTTCTAATAACCGCATAACCTCTGGAAAAAATTCAATTTCCATTTGACACTCCCCCTGTTGCATTCATAGCTATTTTCTATGCTTTAACATAAAAAGGTAAGCATTCATAGTATATGATGAAAAGGAGGGATTGGTTATCAACAATCCAAATGACTGGAATTCAAAAGACTACGAGGAATTAGTACAACAAATTCAATTTTATCAACAATGGTTTGAGGACAATAAAAAAGACGATCCGTACCCACACTATCCTATTTATGGTAAAATCACACAATACAAAGAGGTGCCTCTAACACAACCCGAACAAAGACAATTACGCCAGCCTGGTCTAGAAAGCTTAATGGTACCAAAGCCTATCATTGAAAACCCTCATTATAAAGGGAGTGGCAAGTTAAAGGGGAAAGTTGCTCTTATTACTGGGGGTGATAGTGGGATGGGCGCAGCCGCTGCCATTGCCTTTGCAAAGGAAGAAGCGGATATCGCCATTGCTTATTTAGATGAGCATGAGGATGCTAATAGAACGAAAAAAAGAATTGAGGAACTAGGCAAAAAATGTTTGCTACTTCCTGGGGATCTACGTCATAAAAAACAATGTGTTGACATTGTTTTAGAAACGATTAACACTTTTGGCCGTTTAGATATTTTATGTAATCATGTCGGTATTCAATTTCAGCAAAATGATCTTACAGACATCACAGATGAACAATTTGATGAAACTTTTAAGCTTAACGTCTATTCTCATTTCTATACGACAAGAGCAGCCCTTCCCTATTTAAAAGCAGGAAGCTCTATTATTGGTACTGCTTCCGTTGTGGCTTATGCAGGTGAACCTTTATTAATTGATTACACGGCTACAAAAGCAGCTATTGTTGGCTGGACTCGCTCCTTGGCAAAAAGCGTTGCTAATAAGCAAATTCGCGTAAACGCGATAGCCCCAGGCCGTATTTGGACACCACTTATTCCTTCCAGTTTCTCTTCAGATGAAAACGCCCTACATGGGACTAATTTATTTAACCGTATGGCTCAGCCTTTTGAGGTGGCTCCTACATTTGTCTATTTAGCATCGGATGATTCTAGGCACGTTACAGGGCAAGTATTACATGTAGATGGTGGTGAATCGACCCAATCTTAATTCTATTTCTTATCACTTAAAAAGGTGATCGCGAAATCACGAAAACTATTGACAACAAATGAACTCTTTCTATTTTTATTCCAAGCAATGCCTACCGTTTGAAAGCATTCAGGATCTGAAATTTTCAATATCTTGGCATTATCTAAATACTGATCTAAAAAAGAATTTTTAAAAATAAAAGAGATGCCTTTTCCTTCATTCACTAATTGTAAAATGATTGACAAATCTTCTCCTTCAAATGCAATTTGCGGAGTAAAACCTGCCTTTTCAAATAGTTGGTTTTCTGTTGCTCTGAAATTTTGCTCTGTTTCGGATAAAATAAACAGCTCATCCTTGGTCTCAATTAGTGAAACACTTTCTTTTACAGCAAGAGGATGATTTTTTGGAACAACTAAAAAAATCTCTTCTGTAAATAGTGGAACCCATTCTATTCTTCGATCAGCAATCGGATTGATGACAATCATTAAATCTATTTCACCATAAATTAATTTTTGTTGGGCTAATTTATCTGGTAATACATATTGACGGATTTTAACATTCGGGCGCTTTTTATAAAAATTAAAAAACAATTTGGGTAATAGTTTTGAATTCATGACATTAATGGCGACACTATCTTCTCTAATATTAGCTAGCTCTTGAATCTCTGTCTTTGCCTCATATAAATCATCTAGCGCTTTTTCCGCCTTCTCATAAAACATTCGGCCGTATTCATTTAAGCGAATCGATTTCCCTTTTCGATCAAAGAGTGGTACGCCAATATCTTCTTCTAAACGCGCAATCGTTTTGCTTAAGGAAGACTGCGAAATTTCTAGTTCCAAAGCTGCTTTTGACATATGCTCTAAGCGGGCTACCATTAAAAAATATTCTATTTGTGTTAGTTGCATTTTTTGTCCTCCCTTCTCATGCTTATTACTATAAAGGAATAAGCTCATTCTTACAAAATTATTGAATACAATTTTTAAGGAACGCTATACTACACATGTTAACAAGAAGCTCTTTAAATAATAGGAGGCAGGAAATATGAACTTACAAGATTTCGAAGGTCGTGTTGTTTTAATAACTGGAGCAGCTACTGGTATTGGTCGTGCTACAGCACTTGCTTTTGCTCGCCGAGGTGCGAAAGTAGCCATTGGAGATGTCGATGATCGTGCACAAGAAACGGTTGAGCTAATCCAACAAGAAGGTGGAGAAGCTGTATTTTTTAAAACGGATGTAACAAACGCTGATCAATTGAAATTATTAGTACAACAAACAGTAGAAAAATTTGGTGGACTCCATCACGCTTTCAACAATGCAGGTGTTTTAAATAAGCCAGCCAAATTCGTTGATATTGAAGAAGAGGCTTTTGATAAAGTAATGGCAGTGGATGTTAAAGGTGTATTTTTTGCTGTAAAACATGAGCTTGAATACATGATCAAAAATGGTGGTGGTACAATTGTAAACACTGCATCTGTAGCAGGTTTAATTGCCGATCCAAATATGGCCCCATACGTTACTGCCAAACATGCAGTTACTGGCTTAACGAAAGCGGCCGCTATTGACCATGCAGAAGATGGTATCCGTGTAAATGCTGTAGCACCGGGATTAACAGAAACACCAATGACACAAATGTGGAAAGATAGTCCTGAAGTATGGAACGAGGTTGTTTCTAATGTGCCAATGCGTCGCTCTGCTAAACCAGAAGAGATTGCTGAAGTAGTTGTCTTCCTTTCTTCAGATGCTGCAAGCTTCTGTAACGGTTATGTATACGGAGTAGATGGCGGGCAAGTTGCTCACTAAGTACCATTCTCTACTTTAATAAGTAAACAGTGTGGGTAGTTTTTACCCCACTGTTTTTTCCTGTTCCTATCTATTACTTCTAGCTTTTAATCTATATTTCAATTGCTTTTCAATTTATTTACAGTGGTTATGTTAATTACTATACAAACATACATTAATGGCGGGATAGCACCTTTAACATCGCCCCCAAGATGTTTTTGTACTGTGCTATCCCGCCCTTTTTACAGCTAATTGAGGTACTTACCGTGATTAGGTAAAGCAATTTGGTCAAAATCATCCACAAGATTCTGAAGATTTTCTGTCAATTCTTCTCCTTCCATTGCTAAACCATGTCCTGTAATGGCAACAGAAGGTCTTAATTCCTTTAATTTTTTCACTGACTCATAAGCTGCTTGCCAATCCGTTGTCAAATATCTAGGTGGACCACTAATTTCTTTTGTCTGGGTCAATACTTTATAGAGAGATTCTTGTTTCACCGTTACAAAGGCATCTCCAACAATTAATGCACCATCTTCGCTTCTAAATAAAGAAATATGTCCTGGTGAATGCCCTGGCGTATGAATCCAATGGAATCCTGGCATATGGGGGACAGAACCATCTGAAGGAAGAGCACTCACGTTACTCCCTAATTGAATTGATTCATGCGGAAAAATAGGTGACATTTTAGCAATCAAACCACCGTTAACTGTAGAATCAGGTTGTGGATAATTTTGTTCTCCCGTTACATAGGGTAATTCCAAAGAATGCACATAGACAGGGACATTCCAATGTTTGATTAATTCAATAATGGCTCCCACATGATCAAAATGACCGTGAGTCAATATAATGGCCTTGGGACGAGCATTGGCTCCAAAACGATTTTCCGCTACAGCAATGATTTCTTCCGCACTTTTCGGCATACCTGCATCTATTAACACAAATTCATTGGCATTTTGACCGTACAGCACAATATTGACGATCTGTATTGTATATTGATATAAATCAGGTCGTACTTCTACGCCAATACCGCTCCCTACAGATGTCGCCGGTATAAATTTATAATCATAACCGTAATGTAAATCCTTGTCCATTTCCAAACCTACTTTCGCTTCATATTTTATCAAGACAAACCTATTTTTCCTTTCTTCAGTTAAATTAATGCATGCAAATATTGTGATTACTATATGTATAAAAACAGCCATCCTTTTAAGTTGGCTGTTCTTTAGTACAAAATTAAAATTTTCTCTATTATAGAAGTAGTCATTTACTTATTTTCGTATTACCTTTTGGAGAATTCCGAATTTAATAAAGAATAGATGAACATATCTCTACATTCCCCCGTAACACTATGACATTCATATTGTCGTAAAAAACCCTCTTCCTTAAAATTAAATTTTGCTAGTAACGTCCTTGAAGCTATGTTTTCTGCGGCGACAGTTGCCTGTATCCTCACTAAACCTAATTGATTAAATCCAATAGACAATACTTCATTCACCGCTTCAGTCATAATGCCCCTATGCCAATATGATTCTGATAATTCGTACCCTATTTCAGCACGCTTGCCTTCAAAATTACTTAAAAAAATGGTACCTATCACTTCATCTGTGATGTTGTCAGCAATGGCAAAACGAATAATCCAGCCCTTTTCATAGCCTTCATTCCATATTTTAATAACCTCATAACTTTTTTCTAAGCTCTCAGGCCCATTCCAATCTAGATAACAATAAACATTTTCATTTGAATAATAATTGTATAAGGCTGGTGCATCTTCATGTTTTAACTGCCTTAATCGCATATGTTCAGTTTGAATGGTTGGAAATGAGTTTCCCAATAATTTAGTAAATTTCATATTTCTCTCCCTTTTCACGAATAATAGATAGCCTTATTTAAGAATATCTGAATATCATCACGGATCATACCTCATCGATATTTCATAAAAAAAAATAAGCCACTGCAATTTAAAATCGCAATGACTGATTGTTTAATGCCCTTCTTTTTTCTTTTAAAATAATTCTTTGAATACTCTTACGTGATAAATAATATTTTTCACCTAGCGTCTCACTATCCATTCCTGCTAAAAAATCATGATAAATACTGGCGTTTCTCAAATCCAGTTCCGTTCTTGTGGTCGTATTAGTTCCCCAGTTCTTTTTATGTTCTTCTTTCCTTGGAATATAAATATATTCACCATCCACATACTCTTGAATTAATGCTAACAATTCGGCAGGTAAAATATGCTTTGCTTTTTTATAGCTCATATTGCACTCCTAAATGTATAGATTGTTTTTAGGAAGAGCAAAGGCTATTGTCATTCATTTTTTTGCAATAGCCTTTGCTATGCAAACTTTGTATATTTTCTCAAGAAAAATCCCCCTTTTTTCTAATTATATGCATAATATACCATATACACCAAAATACCAATAGTCTTCCATTGGCTGTTAATATAATTAGAAGAGTATATTGTTTCATCGTTAAAAGCTACTGACAAAACGACTCCCATTTTTAGGTATTTGACCTCCACATCTATTACCACTTCTTTCATATATTACATTGAAAGGAGTGGTAATTGTGCCTTGGCAACACGAGATCCCCTATTTAATCGGGCGGCCAGTCGGTGTTTCTTTTACAAATGGGCAGGGTACTTCTGGTGTCCTCTGCGGCGTTTCAGGTGGAAAGCTTCATGTCCTCGAATATTTGTATCAAAGCCAATTTGCCTTAAAACAATACGATTTTCATATGATTCAAGATGTAAATGGCTTTCCACCTTGTCAGATGCAGCAGCCATTATACTAAAGACATCCATCTAGGATGTTTTTTTTATTGGCACTTCTTAGTTGACATACAAGTTATCTACTGTCCTTTTTAATTGGAGTATTTCTCACAGCGATTTTTCAATACTTAAAGTCATTTAATCGAAATTAAAAGCTAGCGCTTAAGATAGATAACTATCTTAAAACGCTAGCTCATCATACTAATAGTAGTGTAAAGTTCTTTCAACTTTACGTACACTCCTTTTATTGGTATTTGGGGTCACTTTCGTCCAAGTGACCTCTTTTTGTCATTCCACGTTTCGCTGTTTTATCCTTTTACCCTATCAAACGGAATCATCGGAACATTCATAAGACAAATTCGTTCTATAGGAGGGAGGAAAACAATGGGAATTAATTTAAATTTCTGGTCATTTGTTTTATCTTTAGGCTGCATCCTACTATTTTTTCTTTCAGGCACAATGAAAGACTTTTTTGTTACACAACTTCATTTTCATCCATTGACGTTGACTCTACTCTTGTCCATTACCTGTTTCTACCTCAGCTTTGTTGGAATGAAAGATGTAAAAAATTTAGCAACCTTGCTACGAGGGATCATAACAATGTTGATCACACTTATCCTAATAATCAGTATCTCCTTCATTTTATTTTTTGGTAATTTTTTAAGTTAAACTATCCTAGCTGACATTATTTTTATACAAGCCTCCTTGACGAACACCTGTTCTGTAGTTAGAATAATAAAAAAAGGAGGCTTTTTTATGCAAAAAACAGCGAACATTGAATTAGTACATTTTTCAGAAGATTATGTGGAGCAGTTACATAGTTTTGAACTACCGGAAGACCAACACCAATTTACAGCCCTTCCAAAAGAAATTTCCATAGAGACGGTTGGACAATATCCTATCGTCATATTAAGTGATCATGTGCCAGTTGGCTTTTTTGTTCTTCATGCAACTGACAGGGTAAAAGAATATTCTACAAACCCTAATGCTATGTTGTTAACTGCCTTATCCATCGATCATCAACAACAAGGTAAGGGCTATGCTAAAAAAGCAATGTTTGCACTTGCTGACTTTGTGAAGCAACATTTTAATGAATGTAATGAAGTGGTGTTAGTCGTCAATCACAAAAATATCGCCGCACAGCATCTTTATCACAAAGTGGGCTTTATCGATAACGGTGAAAGAAGAATGGGGCCTATTGGTGAGCAAATTGTTATGCAGTTACCACTTTAAAGAAACCATCACTCATTTGCTTTGTTCAAATGAGTGATGTTAAATTGTTTTAACACAAGCTCACCTCGGTTTTTAATACTTGAATGGATAGCGTAACACCTCATCATTTCCTATGGTAGCATTCCGCGCATCGCTAAAATAATCGTTTGGGCAAGCTGACGTTTAATGTGAACATAATCCTCTGCCATTGTTAAATATGCCGCAATGATTTCACTGCTAAGTCGAGCTGTAAACATTAATGTACTAATCATTGTTGCTCTCCATTAATCAAGTACATCATCTTCTATATGGGCAGCATAAATATACCTTAAGGGGATATGCTTTGTTGTGGTGATAGTTTCTAGTAGTAGCTCCTCCTCATGCATCGCCTGAATGAAGCCTCCCCATTGAACATAATGAGCCTGATCCCATATAGTTAACATAATATAGTTATGTTGAACAATTGCTCGCGAGATCGTTTGCTGTAATTCTTCAAGCTCCCATTCAGTGCGTTCACGAGGTGGCTCTGTAAACACCTCTTGTTTCCATTCTTTCAAAAGCATTAAATGCTCTGGTAACATCATCGCTGTCCACTTCATTGTTCCTCTATCTTTTATCATTTTCTCCACTCCTTAAGCAAGTGTCCGCCATATAAGCCATTGCGTGAAACACCGTGCCCACTTTTGTATAGGAAGCAACTCGTAATAAAGCTAGCATTCCATATTTTCTAGGTATCCATTACATGACCATTGATGATAATAATGTTGAATGCTCCTTTACTTACTGTAGTTCGTAAACATAGCTCTCTGAAGAAGAACAAATGTTCGTTTTTTATTATACGTATGTACTTTCTTAAATAGAAGTGGTAATTTTAGGTAACTTTAAAAAGGCAGATGAAGCAGGAGTTCCCACTGAGAGCTAGGCATTTGTGTAAGCCTAGCAATAATAGAAACATACTCTATGGTGATAATGAAGAGTACAATTGAAGTGAGAAAGGATGTAACTATAAACACAAATATTGATTATTCCTCCCCGTCTGCGGAATTCACTTTTGATGTCAACAAAAGTACGCTTTTTAAAAAGGATTCACGAAATTATATTAATGTGCTTGGCGTGGAACAATTAAATACATTAGAAAATGTATCTTTACTCGATATTTTTTTAAGTGAAGATAATGTTGTTGAGCCACATTACCATCAAAATGCAGCTGAGCTTGTCTATTGTATTACTGGGGCGGCGACAGTTTCCCTATTGAATCCCTTTACGAAGAAAATTCAAAACTATCCAATCAAGCCTGGGCAAGTCGCTAATGTACCACAGGGCTGGTGGCATTATGAAATAGCGACAGAAGATGACACCCATTTACTCGCTATTTTCGATGCGCCAACACCAGAAGTCATTTTAGGCTCTGATATATTGAAATTTACTCCAGCTAATATTATGGCTCACACGTATTGTTTAGATGAGGAACAATGGAAGAAAACCATTGCACCGGTTGTTCCAACAACTTATATTGGTCCAGCAAAAGGCTGTAATCATGTCAAATCAGCAACCGATAAACAAACGAAGCCAAAGCACTATATGAAACCATGTCCTTATCCGTATCCATATCGTTACCCTTATCCACATCCGTATCCCTATGGCACATATTATTAGTACGTTCTCTTAGTAAACTTTTATTGTAAAAGATGAATAGAATGTCATTTCTTGTCCATCCTAATCTTAGATAACCTAAGAGTTAGGAAGTGTCTCAATGTTAAAAGACAATCTAGCATCATTACGATTTAAGGAGATTTTTAAGCTTTGGTCACAGCTTGGTGTCAATCAAGGATATATTGCTTCAAGCCATGCCTTTTTTAAGCATACGCGTGATAAACAATTAAAGATAATGATCCTGGAGTTTATTCAATGTTTAAAAGAGGAAAATAAGCACCTGACATTGTTACTTAAGGAAAATGGCGTCTTGGCACCTACTACATCCATCGAGTATAATACGATGAAAATAACAGACCTTCGCGGCAAATCGATGATTAATGATGGTGAAATTAGTGCGATTTTATCCATGAATATCGCCTCCTCTTTAATTTCCGTAAGTCAAGCACTCGATCTGTCAGTGAAGAAGCTCCATTTAACAAAATATGGTGAACTTCATATGCGTTATTCACTACTGGGATCAAAATTGATTGACTATAGTCAGCGTAAAGGTTGGTTAGAGGCTCGTCCACGCTAAAAAGAAGCATCCGTTTCATCCATAACGGAAGCTTCTTTTTTTAACTTACTATCGTCTCCTAACGAACAGAAGCTTATACCATTGATTTACGAGGAATGGTAATACAGATAAGCTATAAATGAAGCCTAGCTGTGCAATCGTCAATGGGGCAACCTCAAAGACTGTTGTGAGCATTGGCATAAACAAGACAAAGTGTAGGCTGAGCACACCGATTAAGAAAGCGAGCCATGTATATTTATTCGAGAATACACCAATAGCGAAAATCGACTCTTTGGATCTGGAGTTGAAACCATGCACTAATCTGGATAAACACAGTGTTGTAAAGGCCATTGTGCTAGCTGTTAACGTATCGCCTGTCGATAGACCAATTTGAAAAGCAATAATGGTGGAGATGGCAATTAAAATACCTTCTAATACTACTTGTGTCGTAAAGGCTTTATTTAATAAAGGTGTATGAATATTTCTAGGCTTGTCCTTCATCGTTTTCTTATTATTGGGCTCTAACCCAATGGCGATAGCTGGCAAACTATCCGTTAATAAGTTGATGAATAATAGATGGACAGGCGCAAAAGGAACAGGTAGGCCTAACACCGTTGCATATAACACAACAAAAATAGCTCCAGCATTACCAGATAATAAGAATAGAATAGCATTTTTTATATTCGTATAAATACTACGACCATTAGCGATTGCCTTAACAATCGTCGAAAAATTATCATCGGTTAAAATCATCGATGAGGCATCTTTTGCAACCTCTGTACCTGTTACCCCCATTGCGACACCAATATCTGCTTGTTTCAAGGCAGGTCCATCATTGACACCATCCCCTGTCATAGCAACAACATGACCTTTATCCTGCCAGGCTTTTACAATTCGAATTTTTTGTGCCGGTGTAACACGAGCATAGACAGAATAATCATCAATTTTATCTTGTAACTCTTGATCTGTTAAACCATCAAGGGCGTGTCCTTCAATCGCTTCTTCTGGATTTTGTAAAATACCAATTTGTTGGGCAATCGCCGTAGCTGTAATTTTATGGTCACCGGTAATCATAACGGGCTTAATGCCTGCATTTATACAGCTTTCCACTGCTTCTTTCGATTCTTTTCTTGGAGGATCCATCATCGCAACTAAGCCGACAAAGATTAAGTCACGTTCAGCTCTTGTATCAACGCTTTGCTGAGGGAAAACATCTTTATACGCAATGGCCAGCACACGTAAACCATTCATTGAAAAGTCACGATTGACCGCTTCAATTTTCTGACGCTGCTGTGCGGTCATTTCAAAAATGCCTGTGGATGTTTTGATTCTCGTTACTTTGGGCAAGAGTACATCCAATGCCCCTTTCGTAATCATCACCGTTTGCTTGTCCATCTGATTTACCGTGCTCATAAGCTTTCTTGCCGAATCAAATGGAATTTCAGCCAAGCGTTTATATTGCTCTCGAATTTTCAGTTCATCAAGGCCATACTGCTTTCCTAATTTCACAAGAGCAATTTCGGTAGGGTCGCCGATTTCTTTCTGATCTCGCTCTACAGCATCACTACATAAAAGTGCCTTGATCATCAGCTCTTTTTCCACTGGATTTGTTGGATTAAGCCAATCATGTGGTATCTTTTTCTGGTCGACAAAGACTTCTTGTACCACCATTTTATTTTCTGTTAAGGTCCCTGTTTTATCAGAACAAATAACTGAAACACTTCCTAAGCTTTCCACCGCATAAAGCTTACGGATAATCGCATTTTCCTTCGCCATCTTCTGCGTGCCAAAAGCTAATACGATAGTCACAATGGAACTTAGCGCCTCTGGGATTGCTGCAACAGCAAGGGAGACTGCAAACATAAATGATTCAACTAAGGCTCGTCCTCGAATAAGGTCAATTGTAAAAATAGCTAAACAAATGAGTGTAATCCCTAATGCTAATTTTTCACCGAATTGATCAAGACTAATTTGTAGGGGCGTTTTCTTCTCCTTGGCTGTATCGAGTAAATTCGCAATTTTGCCGATTTCTGTCTGCATGCCGATTGCCGTCACCATTACAATACCACGGCCATTAGTTACAAAGCTTCCTGAATACACCATGTTCTTCTTATCAGCAATGGTCACATTATTTTTTCGTATAGGATCTGTACTTTTGGCTACAGCAATCGATTCACCTGTTAGGGAACTTTCATTAATGTGTAAATTATGACATTCTAGTAGTCTGCCATCTGCATTGATGTAATCGCCCGCCTCCAATATCAGAAGATCTCCTATCACAATTTCCTCCGAAGGAATCTGCATTAGTTGATTGTTACGCATGACTTTGGCAATGGGAGAGGTCAACGCTTTCAGATTGTCTAGAGATTGTTCTGCTTTTACATGTTGTACAGTACCTAAAATAGCATTTAAAATCACTACAATCATAATAACAATCGTACTTTCTACTTCCCCTAGTAGAAATGAAACGAAGGCCGCAACGAGTAATATAATAACTAATAAATCTTTAAATTGTCCGAAAAATACAGCCCACGTACTTGTTTTTTTTCCTTCCTCTAATACATTATAGCCATAGACCTGTTGCCTTTTTTGGACGTCATCATCGGTCAAGCCTTGTGGGGTGACGCTCAATATCTTCATGACTTCAGCAGACGATTGTTGATGATATTCAGTCATTGGGTTCTCCTTCCATTTACAAGATTTGAAGAGCTCCTACTATTTTTCTTGAAAATAGTAAGCGCACTTAAATCTCAAACTCCTATAAAATTCATTAACTACAACAATCTATTCCATATGTATTTAGAGTATGCTTAGAATTCATAGAGAAATTAATTTTGAAAGAGATACAAACATAGATTCAATCAAACTAAGTCTTAGCATAATTGCAGTTAATAGATCCAAAACCTCTGCTAAATCAAGCTAAAAAGGTATTGGAGATAGCTTCCCCAATACCTTTTAGGTTGTTTCTATTATGAGTTGTGGTGGGCTGATTGATAATCTCCATGCTGCTCCTGTCCAAGTGGCGCTCTTTTAATAGAGAAAATAGCACAACCTAATGCACAGAGAACTAGAATCGTTCCAAAGCTCGCTAAATGCATAACAGAATCAGTCAAAGCAAACATGGCGCCTCCAACTGCTGATCCAATGGATATCCCAATTTGAAGGGCAGCTGTATTTAAGCTCTGCTGAATATCGGATGATTTAGGATCAGTTTGAATTAAATAATTTTGTAATGGTGGTGTCAATGCCCAGCTTAATGCACCCCATAAAACTGTAAACACTAAAAATAGCGGTAAAGCAATGATCGTGTAAGGAATACTGAATAAAACTATAGCAAAGGCAGACACAATCAAAATAATGGCTTTACTCGTGCCAATTTTATCACTCACCCAGCCTCCTACTGCGTTCCCACTAACAGAGGCAATACCGAAGATTAAGTAACAAATACTAATCCATGAAGGACTCATATCAAATGCTTCTACTAAAAAAGGTGTTAAATAAGCGTAGAGCATGTAATGTCCTGCTAGCATAAACAACGTAGTTAACTGAGCTGTAAGGATTTTTAAATTAGCTAAAGATTTGATTTGTGCCTTCAGTGGCACTACTTCTCCGATTGGCATTTTTTCAAGTAATAAGGCAATTAAAATCATG
>NZ_DAMDAY010000033.1:0-5943 GCF_032093475.1 Lysinibacillus sp.
GAACACCACCTTGCCAAGGTGGGGGTCGCGAGTTCGAACCTCGTCTTCCGCTCCATTTACTATATTGGCGGCCTAGCTCAGCTGGCTAGAGCGTACGGTTCATACCCGTAAGGTCGGGGGTTCGATCCCCTCGGCCGCCACCATAGTAGGCCCGTTGGTCAAGTGGTTAAGACACCGCCCTTTCACGGCGGTAACACGGGTTCGAATCCCGTACGGGTCATCTCAAATAGGCGTCTCAGAATCTACTTCTGAGGCGCCTATTTTTATTCTAAAAATGTAAGCTATGGACTCCTAGAATTCACTCATTACGTTGAAAATTCTATGTAACAAAGTTTAAAATATGGCATACTAAATAAAAGATTTATTTTTAGGGGGGTTCATTTTCCTTGGGCGCATTAACGAAGGCTGCTTTAATTTGTGGGAGCGGCTCGATGATTATTTTAATTTCAATTCTTATTAATTTACCTTTTTTTGTTCAAATAGCACTATTACTTTGCGGACTTGCGGTAAGTATATATGGTGTTTTTTTACTTGTCAAAATGGTGACCCATCCAGCAGAAAAGGCTATTATCGCTCCTGCTGACGAAAAGGATATAACACCTATAAAAAAGAAGAGAAGGCCTTCTTCTACTCTATAGGGACATGAAAAAAGGGATTAGCTATGAACAAGCTAATCCCAACTCTATTTCATACACTTTTTCTACGATTAAAACAGTCAGCAAACTACCCTCTTCTAGCTCCGCGACCTCCGCGTTTTGATTCTGTAGCACGTTTAAGTGTTGCTAGACGTTCATCACTATCTTTTAAGAAGCGTGCCATTTTTTGCTCAAAATTTTCTTTTGGCTGGTGGCGTTCGTTGCGATCATTAGAACGATTCTCACGACGTGGGCGTGCTGGTCGCTCTGGTCTCTCAGCTTGAGGCTTTGCTTTACGGATTGAAAGACCAATCTTTCCGTCCGCTTCAACATTCATCACTTTTACTTCAACTTCATCTCCAACTTTTAGATGCTCATTGATATCTTTTACATAATTGTCAGCAACTTCACTAATGTGAACTAAGCCTGTTTTGCCATCTGGCAGCTCAACGAATGCTCCAAAATTTGTGATTCCTGTTACTTTACCTTGTACCTTGCTGCCTACTTCAATTGACA
The DNA here is from genome assembly GCF_032093475.1 of Lysinibacillus sp. NCBI lineage: Bacteria > Bacillati > Bacillota > Bacilli > Caryophanales > Bacillaceae > Lysinibacillus > Lysinibacillus sp. Next base: position 1,152 of record NZ_DAMDAY010000033.1, read on the forward strand.
TAAAAAAAATGCTCCTCCTTAAAAATTAAGCGACTCTTTTGAGCCATGTAATCAATTTAATCAAACCTTTTACTACTATAAGCTTCTCTTTTCATTATATATAACAATAAAAGAGTGTCAACAATACATAGCTTTTCAGTCGTCCTTTTTATCTTTCTTATCTGGCATAATGAAAATAACTTCACCTTTTTCGGATAAGTAATACTCTTTTCTTAGTAGTTTCGCGATATATTCATCATCCTGTAATTGTTTGATTTTAAGGTTTAATGTTTCTTGTTCCTCTTTCAATTCAGTGAGATGCTTATTCGCTTCTTCTTTTGATTTCTCTTTTGCCGCTAATGTTTCATTTTGATGTGACAGCACATTTAAGAGAAGAGCGATAATAATGACTGGTACAATCGCAAAAAAGACAATACGACGCATTTTACGTTTACGAGCTTGTTGTTTGCGATTTATAGCTCTATCCGTGTTACGGACATAGTCATTATCAAGCTTTGTGAAGTTCTGTTGTTCATCATTTGATGAATGACGTCTAGTCATGCCCGCACCTCCGAAAATTATTGTTGCTTTTTATTATACTTCAAATATCGTAATTTTTTAAAAAAAGTGTAGGACAAATACGAATAAATTTTGACAAAAGGTCTTATAACAAACATTACTATATTTAATAATAGCTGCAAAATATGTCGAATTACAGTGACAATGAAACGTACAATGAACCAGAAGGGCCTCCATGTTATATTCACCAAAATTCTAGCTACGAAACGTAAAAAAGTTTGAAAAAACGATTGATACAAAAAAATTCCGGCTATTTGCGCTAGCGGGTCATAAGCCCGCCAAGCGCCGTCTTTTAGCCAAAATAATAAATAATATGTCAATCCTCCAAGTAGAATCCATGTTAATATTTCAAAAATCATCATCCACTTGCGAAGGCTTGACCTTTTTGGAGTTGAAAAAACAATAAGTCTTACACTATCAATTATGAAACCAACTGCTATACCGCTCAAAACCATGACAATTAATTGATAAAATTGTTCACTAACAATCATCCAAATAACTTATGAAGGAAACCTTTCGAGAAGCCACTTTCCTCCTCGTCATACTGTAAGGTTTTTACAGTTCCTTCAAGTGTCAATAATCCTTTGTCAACATCTAAATGAACGATATGCAGTTCCTCACCACGAATTAACAAGTGCCCTTGGGACGTCTTAATAAAAAACTCTTCCTGATCAAAGCGTTCAATTGATTTTACAGAAGTCATGTCCATTCTTTTACGATTACGAATCGTTAAAATATGCTCTCCAGATGGAATTGTGTAACGATTACTTTCTTGATGTAGCGTCATTTTCTTCCTCCTTTAGTCGTCCTAGCTTCTGTTCACTTTATGCGGACAACCTTCAAAGCATGACAAACTTTATTTAAGTTGTGCATTACTTTCATCCACAAAAGAAGGGTAGGGCAACATTAGGTAAGTTAGAAAATAAAATTAACGCTATTCTTCATCATCGATAAATTCAGGTTCAACTTTTTCTAGTCTTTCTTCTTTCAAAATTGTAAACATTTTTGCTGCATCTTCTTTTTTCACTGTATCACTTAATTCTTCAACACGAGCTGTTACTATTTTTTGACCAAAACGGATAGCTAGCTCATCCCCAGCTTTTATAGCACTACTAGCTTTTGCTACCTTTCCATTGACTGTAATACGCCCTTGATCTGCCACCTCTTTAGCTAAAGTGCGGCGTTTTATTAAACGGGATACTTTTAAAAATTTATCTAGTCTCATCTTTTTACTCCCTTTCTAATTGCTTTGCTTCATTCCAGAATGCATCTAATTGTTCTAATGTAAAATCAGCAAATGATTTTCCACTAATTTTCACCTGTTCCTCTACATAACCAAATCGTCTAGCAAATTTCTCATTTGCATGTAACATGGCCTCTTCTGGAGACAGCTTGTAAAAACGTGCTAAGTTCACTAATGTAAATAATACATCACCAAACTCATCAAGACGGGAGGCATTTGAGCCTTTTGTCACCTCATGGCGGAATTCCTGCCATTCCTCAGCAAACTTATCCCATGCTCCCTCCACATCAGGCCAATCAAAACCTACTTTGGCAGCTCTTTTTTGGTAGTTATAGGCTGTTTGTAATGAAGAGGATGCTCTATACTCTTCTTTTAATAATGGTTTATCGCTAGTACCCTTTTCCTTAGCTTTGATTACCTCCCAATTGGCAACTACAGCATCAGCATCCTCTACTGCTACATCACCAAAAACATGCGGATGGCGACGAATCATTTTTTCGCTAATTGAAGCTAAAACATCCTCTAGTGTAAAGTAGCCTTGATCTTCACCAATTTGGGCATGTAAAAATATTTGTAATAGCACATCACCAAGTTCCTCAATCATTGCAAAATCATCCTCAGCATCTACAGCAGCCAAGTATTCATGTGCTTCTTCAAGTAAATATTTTTTTAATGACTCATGTGTTTGTTTTTGATCCCAAGGACAGCCATTCGGACCTCTTAGCGTGGCAATAATTTGGCGGAATGTTGTCCAATCTCTCAATGCTTCTTCCTGAGATTTTACAGGCGGAACGTACACTGTTGTTAAATTATTTACTTCGACACTTTGATCGAGCTCATAGAGAGGTACCGTTACAATCTTTTCTTGTGAAGACCCTGCAGCCGTAACAACTGTCACAGGGTACTCATCAGCGTATTTTTCCATCAATGTTAGCTTCACTTCTGAAGCACTAAATGTATCGTATACTTGAGCAATTAAGATATGTTGACGCATGTTGATGTCATGCATTGAAAAACTAGTACCATCAAGTAATTGGAAGCCTTCAATTGGGTCAATTTTTAATGCGCCAAAGATTGGGTCCAGGAAACTTTGACCACCCTCAATGACTAAATTAATTCGACTATTATTAGCCGCTGCAATAAGTAATTGTACTGTTTGTTCTGCAACCAATGGGTGGCCTGGCACAGCATACATAATATCCTCAACAGCAGTAGCTTCAATAAGAGCATCTGCAATTTCTGCATAGACTGGCTGGAATGCATCATGTTTTTCATAAACCTTATCAAAGCTTTCGAATTGTACTCCCTCAGCTTCTAATTCCTTTAATACTGGATGATCCACTGTTCGTACATATAATTTTTTAGCAGCCTTTAATTTTCTATAAACGCCCATTTGCAGCTGATTAAAATCCCCCGCACCTAAGCCTATAATTGTTAATGTATTCAATATTCACACCTACTTCTTTGAATTTAGCCATAATTGGTAGACAGCCATTCTGCGTCCAAACGGCAATAAATACCACTCTTTTTCTACTAACACTCGTTTCTTAGCAATAATCGTTAGCATAGCAAATGCGCCAAAAAATACAGCTGTTAGACCTGCCACCACCGCCATCAAACGTGAAGACATCAAATGGCTTAAAAACGCTGATGCTATTTGTAACCATACGAGTACAACAGCTGCCATACTTAATGATGCCACCCCTACTTTTTTATAAAAGTCTCCTGATGCAAATTGAATACCAGTCAATCCTTTCAAATAAACAATAAGCAAGAAGGCTGTTACTAATAATCCAATATCATTCGCAACAGCTGCACCTAATACACCCAACCAACCAATTAACCGTACATTCAATATGATTTTTAACAAAAAGCCAATGATTAAAAATAATGCTGGCTTTTTTAATTTACCATATCCTTGTAAGATTGCCGTAAATGTAAGAATAATTGACAATGGGACGATTTGGAATACATAGACGATTAAAACTTCTGATAAAGTATTGGTTTTAAAAAGCATTTCATTTATATAAGGCATGACAAGCATTAAACCTAATGAGGCTGACCAGCCAAATAGTATCGATGCTTTGTATGTTAACTGTATAAATGGTATAGCACTTCGCCCCTCTTGTTTTTTCGACAAATGAGCAACAAGTGGCACAATAGCAAGCGACAACGAAGAAGCGATAACAACCCCTAATTGTACTAACGGCTGTCCACGATCATAAATACCTTTCGTTTCCTTCGCTAATGTAGGTGCCATACCATTGTCAATCAATGATGTATAAATCGTAAATGAATCGACCAGCTGGTATCCAAGTAATAGTAGACCACTCATGCTGACACTTAAGCTCAACCATGTTACTTCTTTAATAATTGAAATACTTTTCACCTGATGTAGGTGTTGATTATTTCGAAGTCCAAATCGTTTATAAAAGATATAAGCAAGCAATAACAGGGCCGTAACTTCACCAATTACTGTACCGATAACAGCCATTTTCCCTGCATCATAAAGTGATTTTGTTGTTGTCATTATAATAAAGGTGCCTACTAAGATAACAGTTACTCTAATCGTTTGTTCGAGAACTTGGGCATATGCAATAGGCTCCATAATGCCTCTAGATTGAAAGCCACCTTTCATAATTGCTAGTGCTGGCATAACCAATACTACAAGGGAGCCTGTACGTATTAAAGGTGCCAATTGAACATCACCCATCCACTGGGCTATAATTTCAGCACCTCCAAATAAAATTGCAAAAAATAATAGCGATAATATCGTCAAATATCGGAAAACCACACGCATAATGGTGTTTCGTCGTTTCTGACGTTCTACTGTATCAGCAATGCAATCATTATCTGCAAGCATTTTAGAAATGGCCACAGCAAAGCCACTAGATGTCCAAACAACGAAAATTGATATAACGGGATACACCTGTTGATAGATATAAAAGCCTTCATCTCCAACTAGATTTTGAAAAGGTACACGATAAATTG